>DASYDA010000504.1:0-9741 GCA_036499865.1 Dongiaceae bacterium
TCGGAGAACCGCAGTGGATCGCGGAAGAAGAAGACCGGCGTGTTGTTGCCGACGATGTCCCAATTGCCTTCCTCGGTGTAGAACTTGACCGCGAAGCCCCGGATGTCGCGTTCGGCGTCCGCCGCGTTGCGCTCCCCGGCGACCTGCGAGAAGCGCAGGAAGAGTTCCGTGCGCTTGCCGATGTCGGAGAAGATCTTCGCCTCGGTGTAGCGGGTGACGTCGCCCGTGACGGTGAAGACGCCGCGCGCGCCCCAGCCTTTGGCGTGCATCCGGCGCTCGGGAATGACCTCGCGGTCGAAATGCGCCAGCTTCTCGATCAGCCAGATGTCCTGCAGCAAGGCCGGACCCCGCGGGCCGGCGGTCTCAATGTTCAGGTTTGTCCACCACGGGAGCGCCGGTGGCACGCTTAGTCGCAGCCTCCCGGACGACCGCATGTTGTCGGTTGTGAAACGTTGAAAAAAACGGTGAATCGCCGCGATGACGCGTCAGTGTGGCGGCGTCAGGTCCACGCCGCGCAACGCGGCGGCGGATCCGCTGCCGATGTGTTTCACGATCGACATCGCCTGGATCATCGTGATGTCCAGCGGCCGGATGCGAGCGGCGGGCAGATACATCACATTGCCCGACATGGGCGTCGGCGCCTGGGGCAGGAACACGGCGACCCAGTCATTCTCAAGCCGTTCGAGCACGTATCCGATCTGCCAGCCGTCATCGACGCTGATCAAAGCCGGTTGAAGGCTGCTCGCGCTCTCGATCTGGACGAGGCCCTCGGCCACGCTCTTGAACATGCGATATTGCGGCAACCCTCCGAGCAAAGAGTTCTCGACCCATGCGCTGCTGCGGCGGCCCAAGGATGTCCGCGCCACGATGCCGGCGAGGAAGGAGACGATGACCAGCAGCAGGATCGCGAGACCCGTGACGGCGGAGATCCCCGCCACATGTTCCAAATGGAATTTGTCGGAAATCGGCTCGACCAGCCTGGAAGCCAGCCGCAATGCGTGCCCCAGGATCGCCAAGATGAGAACCAGAGGCAGCAGGAACAGCACGCCTCCAACGATCGTGGCTTTCAGGAATGCCCTCAAGGAAACATCCCTTCCCGAAGTTTGCGCTCGAGCTTGTGCTCAAGACCGCGTGCCCCCGGCCACCATCCTCCGTCGGGGCGCCCAGCGCCTCAACCCTACATCTTCCCAATGCCGATCGCGACAAATCCATCAGCGAATTCGCGCGCCGGCGGCGCTTCGACGCATTCCCGCTACTGCGACTTCTTCGCCTGGCACATCACGATCGGGCCGGTCACCTGCTGGTTGAAACCGCCGCCCTGGTAGATCTGCATGTTGGTGACGCCGGGCGTGATCAGGAATGATCCCTCGACGACCTTGGTGGTCATGTCCATCAGCTGCAGATCCCAGCTAAAGGTGCAGATCTGCGGCGGCGCCTCGGAATCGGTGTGGCTGCACATCAACTGGGCACCGCCCATCATGACGGCTCCGGCGCAGGTCACCGGCGACTTGGCAGCTTCGGCCGCGGGCGAGCGTCCGAGCAGCGCCACGCATAGCGCAAGCGCACCAATAACCAATTGAATATTAATAGTTTTCTTGCTCGGCCAGGCGTGGCAAGCGCGGCGGGCATGGCTGTTGTGAAATTTAAGCACCGTCCTAAACCTTGTCATTAGCTGACCTATATGCATGTATGTCATAAGCATGCTTATGGCAAGCACAGTAAGTAATGGACAACAATCCTACCCTCGGTTTCATCCTCCACGACGTCGCGCGGCTCCTGCGGAAACGCTTCGAGCAGCGCGCGAAGGGGATGGGTTTGACGCGGTCGCAGTGGCAGACCCTCGCTTATCTCAATCTCAACGAAGGCATCCACCAGGGCGGGCTCGCCGAAATTCTGGAAATCGAGCCGATCACCCTGGTGCGCATCCTCGACAAATTGGAAGAGCGCGGCCTGATTGAAAGGCGCCAGCATCCCACCGACCGTCGTATCTGGCTGCTCTATCTGCGCGACGAGGCGCGGCCGCTGATCGCACTGATGCGGAAAATGGGCGATGCCACGCGCGCCGAAGCGCTTGCGGGTCTCTCGGCGGCGCAGCGCCAGCTCCTGCTCGACGCTCTCACCACCATGAAAAGCAATCTGGTTGAGGCCTGCGCCCAGCCAATCGACGACAAAGAAGCAAATCATGCCTGACGGCAAAGCATCCAATCGAATCATCTCGGAACGAATCGAACCGACCATCGGCGCCAATGACGCGGTTAATCTCGACGCGCAGCGCGAAACCCGCCAGCCGGCTCCGGAAGCCGAGCAGCCGCGCGTTCGCCAAGCGCCCCCTCCTGCGCCGACAGCCGCGAAGAAGCCGGCGACCGCGCGGCCGAAGCGCCGGCTGCTGCGCGCGTTTCTGTTCCTGCTGCTGCCGATCGCGCTGGTCATCGGCGGCTATGTCTATGTGGCCGGCGGCCAGGTGATGTCCACCGATAATGCCTATGTGCAGGCCAACACCGTGGGCATTTCCACGGATGTGTCCGGCACCGTCATCGCGGTCGATGTGCATGACAACGAGGTGGTGAAGAAGGGCCAGGTGCTGTTCCGGCTGAAGCAGGATTCCTTCAAGATCTCGCTCGCCGGCGCGCAGGCGCAGCTCGGCACCGTCCGCAACCAGATCCTCACGCTGAAGGCCACCTATTCGCAGGCCGAGGCGCAGATCGCACAGGCGCAGGCGGACATCCCCTATTACCAGACGGCGTTCAAGCGCCAGGCGGATCTGCGGTCGAGCACGGCCTACAACAAGGCCGCCTATGATCTGGCGCAGCAGCAACTCACCGCCGCGCAGGAGAAGGTGAAGGTGGCGCAGACCGCCGCCGCCGCGGCACTCGCCCAGCTCGGCAACGATCCCAATGAGGCCGTCGAGGACAATCCGTTCTATCAGCAGGCGAAGTCCGCGGTGGACGATGCGCAGCGCGATCTCAACGACACCGTGGTGAAGGCGCCGTTCGACGGCATCGTCACCAATGTTCCGGCCCTGCAGGTCGGCCAGTACCTGAAGGCCGCGCAGCCCGGCTTCAGCCTGGTCTCCAACGAGGATATCTGGGTTTCCGCGAGCCCGAAGGAGACCGAGCTCACCTATGTGCGGCCGGGCCAACCGGTCACCGTGACGGTCGATACCTATCCGGGCGTCGAGTGGAAAGGTGTCGTGGGCAGCATCAGCCCGGCCTCCGGCTCCAGCTTCTCCATGCTGCCGGCGCAGAATACGACCGGCAACTGGGTGAAGGTGGTGCAGCGCATCCCGATGATCGTCAACCTCACCGACCTCGCGGACAAGCCGCAATTGCGCGTCGGCATGAGCGTCATCGTCAATGTCGATACCGGCCATGCCCGCGGCCTGCCCACGCTGATCAGCCGGCTGTTCGATCATCTCGGTAAGGCCCGCGGGTAAGCCCGTGTCCAACGCGACACCCATCGTCGCCAATCGAGGCGCCATCACCGCCTGCGTCATTCTCGCGGTGATCATGCAGGCGCTCGACACGACCATCGCCAATGTGGCGCTGCCCTATATCCAAGGCAGTGTCTCGGCGAGCGCCGACCAGATCAACTGGGTGCTGACGTCCTATATCGTGGCGGCGGCGATCATGACGCCGCCTTCGGGATTCCTCGCCAACCGGTTCGGCCGCAAGCGGCTGCTGCTGACCGCGATCGCCGGCTTCGTGGTGGCCTCGATGCTGTGCGGCTTCTCGGAATCGCTGATCCAGATCGTCGGCTTCCGCCTGTTGCAGGGGCTGTTCGGCGCGGCGCTGGTGCCGCTTTCCCAGGGCATTCTGCTCGACATCTACACGGTCGAGGAGCGCGGCTCGGCGATGGCGCTGTTCGGCGTTTCCGTGATGGTGGGTCCAGTGCTGGGGCCGGTGATCGGCGGTTGGCTGACGGCCAATGCGAGCTGGCGCTGGGTGTTCTACATCAACCTGCCGATCGGCATCCTGGCCTTCATGGGCATCGTGATCTTCGTAACGGAGACCAAGCGCGATCTGACGGCGCGCCTGGATTGGCTTGGTTTTAGCATGCTTAGCCTGACCATGGCCGCGCTGCAGATGTTCCTCGATCGCGGCGAGCAGCTCGACTGGTTCTCGTCGGGCGAGATCCTCATCGAGGCGCTGGTCGCGGCTTCAGCCTTCTATATCTTTCTGGTGCACACCTTCACGACGGAGCGTTCCTTCGTGAATCCGCGCCTGTTCCTTGACCAGAACTTCGCGGTCAGCATGTTCTTCATCTTCATCGTTGGCGTGACCTACCTGGCCTCGCTCGCTTTGATGACGCCTTATCTCCAGACATTGATGAACTATCCCGTCACCACCGCCGGCGTCGTCATGGGGCCGCGCGGCATGGGGACCATGCTCTGCATGTTCATCGTCGGCAAGATGATCGGCAAGGTGGATACCCGCTGGCTGCTGGCGGCCGGGCTCGGGCTCACCGCCTGGGCGATGTATGACATGACCAGTTGGACCCCCGATGTCTCGGAATGGACCATCGTCTGGGTCGGCTTCATTCAGGGCTCCGGCCTCGGCTTCCTGTTCGTGCCGCTGACGACGGTCGCTTTCGCCACCTTGCCGGCGCAGATGCGCGGCGAGGGGACCGGTCTCTATAACCTTTCGCGGAATATCGGCTCCAGCGCCGGCATTTCGGTCGTCTCGGCGCTGATCGTGGAGAACACCCAGAGCAACCACGCCTCCATCGCCAGCTATATCACGCCGTTCAACCATGCCCTGCAGGCGCCCAACATCGCCGACATGATGAACCCGACGACCGCCGCCGGGCGGGCGGCATTGGACGGCGTGATCACCAATCAGGCGACCATCATCGCCTATATGGACGACTTCAAGCTGCTGATGTGGATGTCGCTGGTCTGCATGCCGCTGGTCTTCCTGCTGCGCAAGCCCTCGGCGCCCCCGGTCATCGACCATTCCGCGGTGATGGAATAACGCGCCCGTCTGCGGCACTCCCGATCCGGGGCAGCTCGATCCGTTACGATTGACGAAACTGGGAATCCCCCGCAGTTTGGCCGCATGAAGCTGCTGCTGATCTCCCATGGCTATCTGACCGACGCGGTGCTGGACGCGGCGGCGCGGGACGGCCGCTTCGCGCATATCGTCCTGGCCGGCCGCAATGCCGAGCGCGGCCGGGCGCGGATCCAAGCCATCCGGATCGCGGCGGCCCTGGAAGGCGAGTATCCGCGCCTCGAATTCGTGCCTTTCGATTTCAACCAAGCCGCGGCGCCCGAGATCCTGAAGAAGATCGCGCCGGACGTGGCCTTCGCCGCGCCGAGCCTGCTGCCGCGGGAGAAGCTCCAGGCGACGACCGACGCGAAACTGCGCGCGATTCCGCCCGGCGGCTGGCTAGCTTGCCATCTGTCGCCCATGCTGCGCCTGCGGGAGGCCTGGGAGAAATCCGGCCTCTCTTGTCCCTGGGTCGCCGCCAGCTTCCCCGATCTGGTGAACGCAATCCTGCATCTCACGGGGGCAGGGCCGACCACGGGAAGCGGCGGGATCGCCGTCTGCGTCCCCCAGATCCGCCTGCTGGCGGCCCAGCAGGCCAAAGCGCCACCGGCGGAGATCGTGGTGCGCCTGGTCACCGGCAGGGCCTTGGCCGATTGCCTGGCCGGCGAGGCGCCCAAGGAATGGCCGCCTTACATGCTGCAGGTGACCTGGCATGGCCAGGACATCACCCTGGCGATCCGGGACAAGGTGAAGGCCAAGCATCCGCAGCAAACGCAGGCCGACCGCTATCGGATCGCGGCCGCTTCGGTGCTGGATGTGCTCGCGGCGCTCGGTGACGAGCGGCCGAAGGAATTGCATGTGCCGGCACCGAACGGGCTGGTCGGCGGCTATCCGGCGAAGATCAGCCGGCGTGGCGCCGTCTTCGACCTGCCGCAGCAATGGGACCTCGAGAAGGCGATCGGCATCAACGCCACGGCCCTGGCTTTCGACGGCATCGCCACTTTGGACAAGAATGGTGCGGTTGCCTTCACCGATCGTGCCGCCGCGGCGCTGCAGGCCGTGCTCGGCGAGAAAATCGAACGCCTGCGGCCGTCTGAAGTGCATGGCATGGCCGAAAAGCTGGTGGCCGTAGCCGGCTGATCAATCGGCGGCCGCTTCCGCCAAGAGCCAGTCGCGCAACCCTATGATTTCCAGCCTTGCTTCCGAGGCCTTCGGATAGACCACGTAATAGGTGAAGCCGGTCTTCAGCGGTCGCGCGAAGGGCGCCACCAGCCGGCCGTCCTTGATGAGATCCTTGACCAGGGTGCGGTTGCCGAGCGCCACACCTTGACCCTCGACCGCCGCCCGCAGGATCACCGTGTCGTCGGTGAAGCGCAGGCCTTTCTCCGCATCGACCTCTCGAGCCTCGGCGGTGTTCAGCCAGGCTCGCCAATCGGGAAAGATTCCGAACCGCGACGACCATTCGAGATGCAGCAAAGTGTGGTTGCGCAGGTCCGTCGGTTCTTTGAGGCCGCCGCCGCTATGCAGCACGCAGGGCGCGCAGACCGGAAAAATCTCGTCTTCGAACAAGGCATGCGCGGCGAGGCGGGGAAAATCGCCGGTGCCGAAGCGGATCGCGATATCCGCCTGGCCGCTTTCGAGATCGGCAAACGCCTTGTTGGCATCGAGCAGGACATCGACGCTGCCCGGCAGCGCGCGATAGGCGGGCAGGCGGGCGATCAGCCAATGCGCCGCCAATGCGGGATCGACGCTGAGCCGGAGCTGGTCGGAGAGCCGATGCCGGCGTATCCGCGCCGTCGCCTCGGTGATCAGGCGGAAGCCCTCGATGAGGTCTTCCCGGCCTTTCAGCGCCGCCTGGGTCAGCACCAAAGCGTTGCCCTGCCGCCGCACCAGCTCGATGCCGAGATCGGTCTCCAGGGCCTTCAATTGCTGGCTGACGGCGCCCGGCGTGACGTGGAGCTCCAGCGCTGCCTTGCGGACGCTCCCGGTCCGGGCGATGGCCTCGAAAGCACGCAGCGCGGCAAGGGCGGGAAGACGTGGGGTCATGATTCTTGTCCATGTTTAGCTGGACTAAACAGAAGTCACACGATAACTCGCGTGCTTATGCGAGTTTCATGGCCAAATATGACTGCATCGCCGGTTTCCGCAAGCCTCTCGATGGGGCTCGTGTTTAGAAAAGGAGATGGTCATGGCTTATCATTTCGGCGTCTTTCCAGCCGCGAGCCTCGCGCGGGAGCTTGCCGATCGCGACGCCCGTCTGTTGCTCGATATCGGCTTGGTGCGGGCGGAGGACGGTTCTCTCCACCTGGCGGAGGATCCCTCGCAGCCCCTGAAGGCCGCTTCCCTGCCACGAACCGAGCGCGGAATCATTGCGCGTTTGCTCGGCTGGGTAGCCCTGCGGCCAGTCGGAAGCCGATCGGCTTGTTGAGTTTTTGTACACCTTTCAAGAGAATAAACGGCTCATAATCAACCATTGAGAACAGCATTTGTGATCGCGAAAACGGGCCCCAAAAAGGGCCCGCTTTTGTTGTTCCCCAGGGGTGAATCTGCTATCTTTTCAGGGACGAATTGGCATCTCGCCGAATCACCCGTAAAGCATTGATTTTGAAAGCGTAAAACGCAAGTGTCTGACGCGCCCGTAACGCCTCCATCCGACATCGCTCCGATCACCATCGAAGAGGAGATGAAACGCTCCTATCTCGACTACGCGATGAGCGTGATCGTGTCCCGAGCGCTGCCCGATGTTCGGGATGGATTGAAGCCGGTGCACCGCCGGATTCTCTATGCCATGAGCCAGGGCGGCTTCGCCTCGAGCAGCTCGTACAAGAAATCCGCCCGCGCGGTCGGCGACGTCATGGGTAACTACCATCCCCACGGCGATCAATCGATCTACGACGCGCTGGTACGCATGGCGCAGGATTTCTCGATGCGCCTGATGCTGATCGACGGGCAGGGCAATTTCGGCTCCATGGACGGCGATCCGCCGGCGGCCATGCGCTACACAGAATCCAGGCTGGCGCGGGCCGCGGAATCGCTGCTGGAAGACATCGACAAGGAAACCGTCGATTTCCAGCCGAACTACGACGGCCAGCACATGGAGCCGACCGTGCTCCCGGCGCGTTATCCGAACATCCTGGTGAACGGCGCGGGCGGCATCGCCGTCGGTATGGCGACCAACATCCCGACGCACAATCTCGGCGAAGTCATCGATTCCTGCATGGCCTTGATCGACCAGCCGGATCTCAATGTCGAAGCGCTGATGCAGTACCTTCCGGGTCCGGATTTCCCCACCGGCGGAATCATCCTGGGCAAATCGGGAATCCGCGAGGCCTACCATCTCGGGCGCGGCTCGATCGCCATGCGCGGCCGCTCGACCATCGAGGAGATCCGCAAGGATCGCGAGGCGATCGTCATCACCGAGGTTCCCTATCAGGTGAACAAGGCGCGGATGATCGAACGCATGGCGGAATGCGTGCGCGAGAAGATCATCGAGGGCATCGCCGATCTCCGCGATGAAAGCGATCGCGACGGCGTCCGTGTGGTGGTCGAGATCAAGCGCGACGCCATGGCCGATGTGGTGCTGAACCAGCTCTACAAATTCACGCCGCTGCAATCCTCGTTCAGCGTCAACATGCTGGCGCTGAACGGCGGCCGGCCGATGCTGATGTCGGTTCGCGAAGTGCTGGTCGCTTTCCTCGAGTTCCGCGAACAGGTCATCACGCGCCGCGCCGCCTTCGAACTCGCCGAGGCGCGGGCGAAGGCGCACAACTTGCTCGGTCTCGCTCTGGCGGTCGCCAATATCGACGACGTCATCGCGCTGATCCGGGCCGCCGCCGATCCGCAGACCGCCAAGGAACAATTGATGGCGCGCGCCTGGCCGGCCGCCAGCATCGTGCCGTTGATTCGGCTGATCGACGATCCCGATTTTGTTGACTCGCCGGATGCGACCTACAAGCTCTCCGAAGCCCAGGCCAAGGCGATCCTGGAACTCCGCCTGCAGCGCCTGACCGGGCTCGAACGCGAGAAGATCGCCGCCGATCTCGGCGAGCTCGCGCGGCAGATCACCGAGCATCTGGAGACGCTCGACAGCCGTGCGAAGCGCCAGGAAATTCTTCGTTCCGAACTGCTGGCGATCAAGCAGCAATTCGATACGCCGCGCCGCACCACCATCCAGGAGCTCGAATTCGAGCAGGATGTCGAGGATCTGATCCAGCGCGAGGAGATGGTCGTCACCGTAACCCATGGCGGCTATATCAAGCGCGTGCCGCTCTCGGCCTATCGCGCGCAGCGCCGCGGCGGCAAGGGCCGGTCGGGCATGTCCACCCGCGACGAGGATTTCGTCACCAAGGTCTTCGTCGCCAATACGCACACGCCGATCCTGTTCTTCTCGACCCGCGGCATGGTCTACAAGATGAAGGTCTATCGCCTGCCGCAGGGCAATCCCCAGGCACGCGGCAAGGCGCTTATCAATCTGCTGCCGCTGGAAGAGGGCGAAAATATCTCCACGGTCATGCCGCTGCCGGAAGACGAAAGCACCTGGAGCCAGAGCCATGTGATGTTCGCCACCTCGATCGGCGACGTGCGGCGCAACGAACTCTCCGATTTCGTGGATGTCAAGGCCAACGGCAAGATCGCCATGAAGCTGGAGGAAGGCTCACGGCTGATCGGCGTCGGGGTCTGCACCGATGCCAACGATATCCTCCTGGCGGCGCGGAGCGGCAAGGCGATCCGCTTCCCGGTCAGCGATGTCCGCGTC
>DASYDA010000505.1:0-7173 GCA_036499865.1 Dongiaceae bacterium
GCCCAGCCAGGCGGATATCGCCGGCTATATCGAGCCGAAATTCGCCCAAGCCGTCGTGGACGGCCAGTGCAAGTGAGTTTTCTCTAAGAAGCAAACCCAAAGGCCCCGACCTGTGTCGGGGCCTTTTCTTTGTCGGTTCCCGGCCAGTTTGACGGCCCGGCAACACAACGATCCGTTTCAGTTCTCGACGACGCGATCGGAATCGAGAATCGCCCGGACGAAATCGGGAACTTCCAGGCCGGCTTTGACCTCCGCCTCGAGAGCCGCCTCCGCGGCGCGAACCTCCGACAATCGCTTGAGGACGGCCTCGGCTTCGCCACGGGGAACGACGACGATGCCGTCATTGTCTCCGATGATGAGATCGCCGGATTCGATTGCGACGCCCCCCGCAACGACGGGATGGCCGACGGTTCCGGGCCCGTTGCGCGCGGGCGAGTTCGGTGTGATTCCGGCGCAAAAGACCGGCAGGCCCACAGCCAAGACACCCACGAGATCGCGCACCAGCCCATCGGTAACCAGGCCTCGGATGCCACGATTGCGCGCCATGCCGAGCAGCAGGTCGCCGGTCACCGAGGTCGGGGTGAACCCGTCCGTGGCGGCGACCAGGATATCCCCGGGTTGCGCGACGGCGAGCGCGCCGAACAGAGCGAGATTGTCCGCGGGACCGCAATGGCAGGTGATGGCCACGCCGACCATCACCGAAGCGGGCGGCGCGAGCGGCTTGATGCGATAATCCAATCCGCCGCGGCCGCCCATGGCATCCACGCAATAGCCGGTCGGAACATCGGCGAAGGCTGCCACCAGTTGCGGGGCGGGGCGGGGAAAATTGCGGCGAATGGTGAGAAGCGGCGGATCCTTGATCATGCGTTCCGTCCTCGATGGGTCTGAAGCAGAATGTCCGGGGTGATGCTGGCGATCTCCGTCACGCCACACAACCCCATGACGCGGTCGATCTCCTGCCGGAAGATGGAGAGCATCTGGGCGACGCCCGCCTCGCCGGCCACCGCCAGACCCCAGAGTTGCGGGCGGCCGACCAGGCAGGCTTTCGCACCCATGGCCAGAGCCTTGACGACGTCGCTGCCGCGGCGGAAGCCACCGTCAATCAGAATCGGGATCCGTCCGCCGACAGCGGCAACGATACCCGGCAAAGCATCCAAGCTGGCGGCCGCGCCATCGAGCTGCCTGCCGCCGTGATTGGAGACGATGATTCCGTCGATGTCCCGATCAACGGCCATGCGCGCCTCATCCGGATGCAGCACGCCTTTGAGGATGAGCGGGCCCTTCCAGATCCTGCGCAAGTCATCGACATCGGCCCAGGTCATGGAGGGATCGAGCAAGGATGACATCCGCGCCGCCAAGGTCTTGATATCCGCGGTCTCGCCCGGCCGTACATAGTTCGCGAAGGAGATGCGCTTCAAGTCGTGCCGCATCCGCCACAGCCAATCAGCCTTCAGGGCCATGGCCGCGAGATCGGTGAGCTTGAAACGCGGCGGGATGGTGAAGCCGTTGCGGATGTCGCGCTCCCGGTTGCCGAGAAGCTGATTGTCAATGGTGAGCACCAGCGCATCATAGCCGCCTTGCGCCGCCCGTTCGGCGAGTTCGCGGGTGAAGCCACGGTCCCGGAAGATGAAGACCTGCATCCAGCGCGGCGCAGCGCCTGTCGCGGCGAGTTCTTCCAGCGTGCAGACCGATGCATGGCTGAGGCAGAAGGCGGTGCCTGCCGCGCTTGCCGCGCGCGCGGCACAGCGCTCGCCATCCGGCCAGAACAAGCCGGCCAGTCCCGTGGGCCCGATGATGACCGGCATGCTGAGCCGTCTGCCGAACAGTTCGACCGAGAGATCGCGCTGCGCGGCGCCGGAAAGCGGGCGCGGCAGCAAAGCGGTATCCGCGAAGGCCGCCTCATTCCGCTGAAGCGTGCGCTCGTCCTCCGCGCCTCCATCGGCAAAATGGAAGATCGGCCGCGGCAGTTTCGCTTGCGCGAGGTCGCGCATCGCCGCGATGCTGTAGGCGCGACGTCGCCAGATCGGTGCCGGTTCAACCATGCGTCTCAATCACCAATCGACGATCGTGCCGTCGGGGAGCGTGGCATGCTCGGTCTCGAAATGCTCCTGCTTGAAGGGATGCTTCGCTGCCGCCTTCTCGTCGATCTCGATGCCAAGCCCCGGTTCCTGCGGCACGTCCCAATAAGCCCCCGCGCGGCGGATCGGCGTCTTCGCCATCACCTCGTCATACCAGGGCACGGAGCCGTCCATGACTTCCTGGATCACATGATTGGGCGTCGCCACCGCGAAATGGAGCGCGGCGGCGCCCGCGACCGGACCGTTCGGGTTGTGCGGCGCGATGCCGATATTCACGGAAGCCGCTGCCGCCGCGATATCGCGCGCAACTGTGATGCCGCCGCAATGATTGAGGTCCGGCTGGGCGATATTGATGGCGCGGCCCCGGAACAGCGGCTCGAATTCCTCCATGCCCACAAGCCGTTCTCCCGTCGCGATCGGGCACCGGGCCTGTTCCTTGATCGCGCGCAAGGATTCGACATCGCCCGGCTGGATCGGCTCCTCGACGAAGAGCGGGTCGAAAGGCTCGAGTTCGCGGATATATTGCAGCGCCGCGCTGGTGGAGCCGCAGCGGCCATGGATATCGACCATGATATCGACGGCATCGCCCACCTGCTCGCGCAGGCCCCGCATCAGCTTGCCCACATGGCGCAAGGCCTGGGCCGAGGTGGTGTAGTGGGTATAGGGAATGAAGACGACCTTGAAGGCCTGGTAACCCGCTTCCACCAACCGCGCCGCATGTTCGCGCAAGGGCTCGACTTCCATGGTGCGATAGACCGCCTGCATGTCGCCGAGGCCTAGATGCGTGTAGATCTTCACCCGATCGCGGACCTGCCCGCCGAGCAGGCGCCAAACCGGCAATCTCACGCTCTTGCCGAAAATGTCCCAGAGCGCATGCTCGATCCCGCTGATGGCGCTCGATCCAATGATGCCCGTGCGCCAGAAAGCGCGCTTGGTCATCGCACGCAAGGCCTGCACGATATCGCGCGGATCCCTTCCGATCAGCAGCGGACTCAAATCCTGAATGGCGCCGACCACCGCACGCGTCTTCCATTCGAGCGTCGCCTCACCCCAGCCATAAAGGCCGGCCTGGTCGGTCTCGACCTTGACGAAGACCCAATTGCGCATCTCGGCATTGACGATCAAGGGCTCGATTTTGGTGATTTTCATTCTTGGCCCCTGCTCCCTTGCGCGAAGAATAAGTAAAGTCGCGCCAGTCTGCATCAAGCCATTGCGGAGCGTCCATGCCCTTCCAAGTCCTGACCGCCGAATTCGCCCATGAAACCAATACTTTCAACAAGCGGCCGACGGATTACCGCGCCTTCATGGATCGTTATGGCTTCTTCGGCGTGGACGCCATCCGCGAGCGCGGCGCGGCAAATACCGAGTTGGCCGGGTTTCTCGATGCTGGCCGGGCGCATGGGTGGCACATCCACCATGTGTTGAGCGCCAGCGCCGAGCCTTCCGGACTCGTCACCCGGGACGCCTTCGACCGGCTGACCGGACCCATCGTCGATCAGGCACGAGAGATGTCGGGGAAACTCGACGGCATCCTGCTCGGCCTGCACGGCGCCATGGTGACGGAGTTCTGCCAGGACGGTGAAGGCGAGTTGCTGGAGCGCCTGCGCCGCGCCGTTGGGAATGGGATTCCCATCGCCGTCACGCTGGATCTCCACGCCAATGTCACGCGCAAGATGTGCGATCTCGCGGAGATCATCGTCTCCTACAAGACCTATCCGCATATCGACATGCGGGAAGTCGGGCGGCAGGCCGGCGACATCCTCAACCGCACCATGTTCGGCGAGATCAAGCCGCGCACCTTGCGGGTCACCCTGCCAATGCTGGGCGAGGTCAATGGCGGTCGCACCGATATCGGGCCGATGATCGCCCGCATCGGAAAAGCGCGGGCCTATGAGAAGCAGCCCGATGTCTTTGCGGTCAGCATCAATTCCGGCTTCGACAACGCCGATATCGCGGAAGTCGGGCCTACCGTGCTGGTCACCCATGCGGGCGATTCTGCACCGCATGAGGCTTTTGCTCAGAGCCTCGCCGATGACATCTGGGAAAGGCGCTTCGATGTGATCAACCGCTTCCACTCGGTCGAGGAAGCGGCGGCTATTTGTAAGGATTATCGGCCCGGCCAAGGGGATCCCGTACCCGATGGGCCGATCATCGTCGCGGATTACGCCGACAATCCCGGCGGCGGTGGATACGGCGATTCCACCGAACTGCTCCGGGCCTTGCTGGAAGTTGGAATTGCGGATGCATGCTTCGGACCCATGGCCGATCCGGAGACCGCGACAGAGCTGCATCGTCATCAGCCGGGAGACCGCGTGTCCGTGCGATTGGGCGGAAAGGCCGATCCTCGCTTCGGCGGCGCACCCTTGCCGCTCACTGGAGAACTGATCTCCTTGAGCGACGGCGCCTATACCGGCGACGGCCCGATGATCGGCGGGCTGAATGCCAGTTTCGGACCCTCGGCCGTATTGCAGGTCAATGGCGTCGGCATCCTGGTCACCTCGGAGCCGAGCCAGATGCTGGATCTGCAGCAGTTCCGGGCCTTCGGGATCGATCCGGCGGCGCATCGGGTGGTCGGCTTGAAATCCATGCAGCATTTCCGCGCCGCCTTCGCCCCGATTTCCGGGAAGATCATCGTCTGTGACAGCGGCGCCCTCTGCACCACCCGGCTCGACCTGCTGCCTTATTGCAATGTGCCGCGCCCGATCTTCCCGCTGGATCGCGAGATGGATCGAGCCGAGACAGCGGATCGCTGATTTCATTGGAAAATAGCAGATTTCCCCACCTTTTTCGGGCTTGCGGCGGATGCCGGGCATGACCAAATCAGGACTCGCCGCCGGCCCGGTTTTGGGGCTATCGTTGCCAATCTGTTCACTCCTGGAGCCTGAAGCCCGACGTGACGCCGCCCGCCTCATCTCCGCTCAAAAGCAATCCCGGCCCCGTCCGAAAGGGTCGCCGGCAGGATTCGCCTGAAGCGGCTCAGGAGCGCGCAGGCTCGGCGCTCGATCTCTTCCATCCGGCCGTCGCCGAGTGGTTCCGTAAGCATTTCCCCGAACCGACGCCGGCGCAGAGCCAGGCCTGGCCCGCGATCAAGGCCGGCGAGCACACGCTGGTCGCCGCGCCAACGGGTTCCGGCAAGACCCTGGCCGCCTTCCTGGCGGCGATCGACGGCCTGGTTCGGCAAGGGCTGGAAGCGCCCCTGCCCGACGCCACGCAGATCCTCTATGTCTCGCCGCTGAAGGCGCTCTCCAACGACATCCAGCGCAATCTCCAAGCGCCCATCGAAGGCATCCGCGAGGTCCTGCATGAGCAGGGGCTTCCAGATGTCGATATCCGTGCCTGGGTACGCACCGGCGACACGCCGCAGGGCGAACGGGCGAGTGCCCGCAAGCGCCCGCCGCATATCGTGGTGACGACGCCGGAATCGCTCTACATCCTTCTCGGCTCCGAATCCGGCCGCGCCATGCTGGGCACCACGCGCTGGGTCATCGTCGATGAAATCCATGCGATGGCGGCCAACAAGCGCGGCGCCCATCTCGCTCTGTCGCTGGAGCGGCTGGCGGCTCTTTGCGGCGATGGGCTGCTGCGCATCGGCCTGTCCGCCACGCAGAATCCCATCGAAGAAGTGCGCAACCTCCTGACCGGGACCGGACCGCAAGACGGCCCGGCGCCCCAGGCGAAGATCGTCGATACCGGCCATCAGCGCGACCGCGAACTGGTGATCGAAGTGCCGGGGGCGCCGCTGGAAGCCGTCATGTCCGCTGAGGTCTGGCTGCAGGTCTATGACCAGCTCGTCGGGCTGATCGAGCAGCATCGCACCACGCTCGTCTTCGTCAACACGCGCCGCATGGCGGAACGCATGGCCCGCGCGCTCTCCGAGCGCCTGGGCGAGACCGCGGTCACCGCCCATCACGGCAGCATGGCCAAGGAGCATCGCCTCTCGGCCGAGCAGCGGTTGAAGCACGGGCAGTTGAAGGCCTTGGTCGCCACCGCCTCGCTCGAACTCGGCATCGATATCGGCGATGTGGACCTGGTCTGCCAGATCGGCTCGCCGCGTTCGATCGCCAGTTTCCTGCAGCGGGTCGGGCGCTCCGGCCATGCGGTGGGCGGCCTGCCCAAAGGCCGGTTGTTCCCGCTGTCCCGCGATGACCTGGTGGAATGCGCGGCTTTGCTCGACAGCACCCGCCGCGGCGAACTCGATCTCTTGTCCACGCCCGACCGTCCGCTCGACGTGCTGGCGCAGCAGATCGTCGCCGAAGTGGCGGCACAGGATTGGCCGGAAACCGAGCTGTATGATCGTCTGCGCCGAGCTTGGCCGTATCGGTGGCTCACCCGCGAGGAATACGCTTCCGTGCTCCGCATGCTGGCGGAAGGCTTCACCACGCGGCGGGGCCGGCGCGGCGCCATGATCCATCACGACACTGTCAACCACATGCTGCGCGAGCGACGCGGCGCTCGGCTGACGGCGCTCACTTCCGGCGGCACCATTCCCGACAATGCCGACTATCAGGTGATGCTGGAGCCGGAAAACCATGTGATCGGCACCGTCAACGAGGATTTCGCCGTCGAAAGCCTGGCCGGCGACATCTTCCAGCTCGGCAACAACTCCTACCGGATTCTCAGGGTCGAGCGCAGCCTAGTGCGGGTCGAGGATGCCCATGGCCAGCCGCCAACCATCCCGTTCTGGCTGGGCGAGGCGCCGGGCCGCAGCGACGCGCTCTCCGATGCGGTCTCCCGGCTGCGGGAAACCGTCGCCCTTCGCCTGAAGCAGGATCCCGATGGAAAGGTCGCCTTGCGCTGGTTGACCGACGAGGTCGGCATCGCCCTTCCGGCCGCCGAGCAGCTGGTCGAATATCTCGCCGGCGCAATGGCGGCACTCGGTTGCGTGCCGACCAAGGAAACCATCGTGCTGGAACGCTTCTTCGACGAAGCGGGCGGCATGCAGCTCGTGATCCACACCCCCTATGGCAGCCGGATCAACCGGGCCTGGGGTCTGGCCTTGCGCAAGCGGTTCTGCCGCAAGTTCAATTTCGAGCTCCAGGCGGCCGCCACAGAAGACAATATCGTGCTCTCGCTGACCACGGCGCACAGCTTCGAA
>DASYDA010000506.1:0-5303 GCA_036499865.1 Dongiaceae bacterium
TCGCCCTTGGCGGCGAACAAGGCGAAGGTGGGGGGGCGGGTCTTGATCTGGGTCATGTAGCGGATCTTGATCCGCTTGCCGGCGACCAGAGGCGGCGGATGCGCCTGGGTGGTGCCGTCCAGCCAGCGATTGAGGCGCGCGGTCGGGACGCGCAAGTTCCAGAGTTCGTAGGTTTTGAGGACTGCCGCCATCAGCTTGTCGAGGTTTTTACCGGTCATCGCCGAGATGGTGACCACCGGAACGCCTTTGACCTGGGGCAGGGAATAGTCGATCCGGTCGCGCAGTTTTTTGAGAGCCGCCGTCTTGTCCTCGACCGCGTCCCATTTGTTGGCGGCGATCACCAGGCCGCGGCCTTCCTCGACGATGTGCCGCGCGATGGTGAGGTCCTGTTTCTCCAGCATGTCGTTGGCATCAAGCACCAGGACCGCGACATGGGCATAGGTGAGAGCGCGTTGCGTATCGGCGCCGGAGAGCCGTTCCAGCTTTTCCACAACCTTCGAGCGGCGGCGCAGGCCGGCGGTATCGATCAGGCGGATTGGCCGGCCTTTCCACGACCAGTCGATGGCGATGGAATCCCGTGTGATGCCGGCCTCGGGGCCGGTCAACAGCCGCTCCTGGCCAAGCAAACCATTGACCAGAGTGGATTTTCCCACATTGGGCCGGCCGATGATCGCCATCTGCAGATGCTTTGGCGCTTCCGCGTCATCGGCGGGCAGCGGATCGAGCTCGGCATCGCTTTCGATCGTATTGCGCTCGGCCACCAGGCCGGCTTTCTCGGCATAAGGCCGGATCGCTTCGTAAAGCTCGGACAGCCCCTGGCCATGCTCGGCCGAGATCGGAATGGGATCGCCAAGGCCCAGGCGATAACCGTCGGCCATGGCGTTGGTGCTCGCTTGGGTCTCGCACTTATTGGCGATCAGCAAGACCGGTGTGCGGGTTTTGCGGAGCCGGCGGGCGAAATGCTCGTCCAGCGGCATGACACCCTGGCGGCCGTCAATGACCAACAGCGCCAGATCGGCACCGGTTACCGCCTCTTCGGTCTGTTCCCGCATGCGGGATTCCAGGCTGTCGTCGAACGTGTCCTCGAGCCCGGCCGTATCGATGATGCCGAATTCGAGGTCGGCGAGATGCGCTTCGCCCAGCCGCCGGTCGCGGGTGACGCCCGGCTGGTCATCAACAATGGCGAGCTTCTTGCCGACCAGGCGGTTGAACAGGGTGGATTTGCCGACATTGGGCCGGCCGACGATGGCGACAGTAAAGGTCATGAACCCGCGATCCGCTTACAAGGGCGCCAGTCTTAAACCGTTAGCTCCCGATGCTCAACCGACCCATCTTTGGGAGGCGCCGCCGCGATTCAGCCCGGATTGTCGCAATCGATGATCCGGTTGCGGTTGGGATCATGCAGATCGTCCACCCACAGCACCTTTGAAAATCCTCGCTCCTTGGCGCGACCGCAGACAGGCTGCACGCTCGCAGGCAATGGCGCAGGCGGTACGGTGCCAAAGCCGCGCAAGGCAATTTCCATGGGGCAATTCATGCGGTTGGGCGTAAAGCCATCCAGCATCGGGAGGCCTGCCGTGGCAATCGGATACAAGCTCTTGCCGTCGCAATCGATCACGAGATTCCAATAATCGTGATTGGTTTCCGGGACATAGACCGCGACGCTTTTGCCTTCAGCTACCCGGGCGGCGCTCATCTCTTCGGAGAGCGCCTTGCCTGGGGGAGTGGCCAGCGGGCCCCAAAGCAACTTCGCGAACCCGATCTCGTGGAGTGCCCGCTTGGCATCTTTGTGCCACACCCTTCTTTTGTCGTCGGCGTAGTAGGTCATGTCGCCGGTGACCAGCAGGGCTTTTCCGGAGGCAAAGGTATCGAGCGATCTGCCCATGGTTCTCAAGTCAAGAATGGCCAGAACCAGTATGGCGGCGATGCCGGCGGCAATCGGCACCCAAGCCTTGATTTGGGCAAGCACGTTGCCGAGAGCCGCAATACTGGCCGGTAGGAGAGCAGCCACAATGCCCAAGGCGAGCCAGTCTCCACTGACGAGGAAGTAGTAGGCATTGCCGCCAGGTATGTACATGAGAACGCCGGGAAGAACCGCGAGGATCGCGGCGATGGCCAGCGTTTCCATCAGGAACCGAACCATGCCCGGTCCAAACTCGAACCGGCTCTTCCACCACCACAGCAGCAGGAAAGCGGCGACGAACTCGATCAAGACCGTCACCGGCATCAGGAAGTTGCCTTTGCTGAAGCCGCGCTCGACAAAGAACGGCGTTCCGAAGAGGTGCGCTCCCATGGAATCCGCGTCGCCGAACATCCGGTAGCCCAGCAAGAACAGGCAGCCGACGATCGCACCCCAGATCCAGAAGCCGGTCCGCTTCATCCCGTAGCTGTGGAGCAACCAGTAGCCCACCACGCCGGCCCAAACGAATCCCATCGAAATCTTGACCGCGCATAGCAGCGGAATGGCAAGAACGACGATCAACCAGTGCAGCCGCCGAGGCTGTTCGTGAAGCGTCAAGCCCATGGGGAGCAGCAGGAGTGCGATCGCGGCGCCGAGCATCATCGATTCGCTATCGAACCGCGCATTTCCGAGCCCCGCCAAAGGCAGGATGAAAGAGAGAAACAGAGCGGTGACGATTGCAGCTCGCGCCGAAATCGCCCGCTTCAGGACGGCTCCGATCGATTGACCGCTTGAAGCGACAGACCAAACGAGTGCGGGCGTTAGGAACAAGGTCTTGGTTGCCACCAGCGCTAAAATGGCGTCCCGGTCGTACAAGGCCGCAAGACGTCCCGCCAATGCATAGGCGCCCACGTGGTAGCGCAGGGGGGCCAACCCATCGATCGCCATGCTGGGCCATCCGTAATAGCGCATGGAATTGATGATCGCGCCGATGGAAAAGATATCGCCGTCGGTACGGCCATAGAGAGCGAGCTGATCGGCGAAAAAATTGGAATATTTGGTGCCGGCGACGAGCGTTACGATGATCACGGCGAAGAGCAGGATCAGCACGACCCATAGCCAGGGCGCGCGCTCCGCGGCCTTCGCCGGTTCCAATCGCTTGCCGGACAACATAGCCACCAGGCTCGCAAGCCCGAGTAAAGGCAGGAGCCATTGGCCGACCACGCCTAGATAGGTCACGCCGATGCACACGATCGCCGCCAGGACGGAGGCGGGGCCGACCAGAATCGTCGCTTCCGGCGTTCGATAGGCTCTCGAGAGGACGGCGATCGGAAGGCAGAGCGTGGTCAATGTGAGACCGGTTGTTCCCAGCATCAAACCCATTTCCACGGGCAGGGCCGAGCGAATCGCCAGCGTAATGCCGCCCAGAATTACCGTCAGGGCCGCGAAGAAAGCGGCAATCTTTCGTTGCGTGTCCAATCCGGCAGCGCCGAGGCTGGTTTCTTTCATTTTTTGGATCGCTCTATTCACCGGAGATGGAGCCGATCGCTATTCGTGATCGGGCTGGGATGTCTTATTTGAATCCATCGTGGGGCTATCGTTCGAGTCCGTCAAGACGCGGAACCGGAAACCCGTGGCGCCGACGGCTCGGAGACTTGAAAGCGATCTGCGGCGCGGCAAATCCTCGCGCGTGGATAGGCGCTATCTTAGATTCGTTCGTTGTATTGATCGCCGCGTTCGCGACGCGGCCAGCGCTGCGCCGGGCAGGCGGAGTTTCTTCGCATTCCTCGTGAAGAAACTCCGCCCGGCAAAAGCCTAAGCCGAGGTGCCGCCGACCGTCAGCCCGTCCACCCGCAAGGTCGGCTGACCGACGCCCACCGGTACGCCCTGGCCGTCCTTGCCGCAGGTGCCGACGCCCGGATCGAGCATCATGTCGTTACCGATCATGCCGACCTTGGTCAGGACGTCCGGGCCGTTGCCGATCAGGGTGGCGCCCTTGACCGCGGGACCGATCTTGCCGTTTTCGATCAGATAGGCTTCGGAAGCCGCGAATACGAACTTGCCCGAGGTGATATCGACCTGGCCGCCGCCGAAATTGACCGCGTAGAGGCCCTTCTTCACCGAAGCCAGGATCTCGGCCGGATCGTGATTGCCATTCTGCATGATGGTGTTGGTCATGCGCGGCATCGGGTTATGCGCGAAACTCTCGCGCCGGCCGTTGCCGGTCGGCTTCATGCCCATCAGCCGGGCGTTCTGCCGGTCCTGGATATAGCCGACCAGGATGCCGTCCTCGATCAGCGTGGTGCATTGGGTCGGCGTGCCCTCGTCGTCGATGGTGAGCGAGCCGCGACGGCGGCCGATCGTGCCGTCATCCACCACGGTAACGCCCTTGGCGGCGATGCGCTGGCCCATCAATCCGGCGAAAGCGGAGGTCTTCTTCCGGTTGAAGTCGCCCTCCAGCCCGTGGCCGATAGCCTCGTGCAGCAGGATTCCGGGCCAGCCCGGCCCCAGCACCACCTGCATTTCGCCGGCGGGGGCGGGGATGGAGGTCAGATTCACCAGCGCCTGGCGCAACGCCTCGTCGGCGCTCGCCTTCCAGGTGGCGGGATCGAGAACCATCTCATAGCCGATTCGTCCGCCGGTGCCGTGACTCCCGGTCTCCATGCGGCCGTTCTCTTCGACCATGACGGTGACGTTCAGCCGCACCAGCGGGCGGATATCGGCCGCCCGGTCGCCGTCGCCGCGGATGATCTCGATGGCGTGCCAGGAACCTGAAATCGAGCACATAACCTGCTTGACCCGCGGATCCTTGGCGCGGGCATAGGCGTCGATCTCCTCCAGCACCTTCACCTTGCTTTCAAAAGGCACCAGAGCGATCGGGTTTTCGGGGTCATAAAGCTGCCGGTTGGTCCCTGGAGGCGCCACGTCGAGCTTGCCGCCATGGCCGGCATGGACGGCTTTCACCGTGGTCGCCGCGCGGGCGATCGCCGCCTCGCTGAGCTCGCTGGCATGGGCATAGCCATGCGTCTCGCCATTGATCGCCCGCAGGCCGAAGCCCTGGGTGGTGTCGAAGCTGGCGCTCTTCAGGCGCCCGTCATCGAAGCTCAGGGCCTCGGACTGGGCATATTCCAGGTAAAGCTCGCCGTCATCGGCGCCCTTGAGCGAATCTTTCACCATCGACTCGACGCGGCTCTGGTCGAGACCAGCACGTTGGAAAAACAAGCGATCGGTTTCGGCGAGATTGGACATCGGAACCTCCGGAAATGCCGGTCAAACTATTGACCCAATATATGGCACGCTTAAGCCGCATGTGCAGTCCCCGCCTGTAATTAAGGCCTGTAATTTCTGGCAAATTGCTGCATTGCGACGGATCGTCGCATAACGTCGCGGGCGGATTGCCGCG
>DASYDA010000507.1:0-9324 GCA_036499865.1 Dongiaceae bacterium
TGCCGGGAGCAGGATATCGGCACCGACCAGATCAACCAGGCGATCCAGCAATTGGACAAGGTGACCCAGCAGAACGCCAGCGCCTCGGAACAGATGTCGGCGACCTCGGAGGAACTGGCGGCGCAGGCCGAGCAACTGCAGTCCAGCATCTCCTACTTCCGCACCAACGATCAGCATCGCGGCAGCGCCCCGGCTCCAGCGCGCGCCGCGCCGGCACGCACCGCCGTGGCTCGGATGGCGCCAAAAGCGGCATCCCCCAAGGCCAATGGTCACGCCAAGAGTCATATGAACGGCCATGACACGGCAGTTGCTGCGGCGCCCGTTCGTGCCCGCGCCGGCGCACGCGGCGGCTTCGCCCTCGACCTTGTCTCCGGAAGCCCGGATGGCCGAGATTCCGAATTCGAAAGAGTATGATGAACGCCAGCAGCAATGCCGCAACCGTCAGCACGCCACCGATATCCCGATCCGATGCTCTCAGCCGGAAGGATTTCGATCGCCTGGCGAAGTTCATCCATGACTATAGCGGCATCAAAATGCCGCCCAACAAGATCACCATGGTGGAGGGCCGATTGCGGCGCCGGTTGCGCGCCACGGGCCATGGCAGCTTCGCCGATTATTGCAAATATCTGTTCGACAAGGACGGCCTCAGAGACGAATCCGTTCATCTGATCGATGCGGTTACCACCAATAAGACGGAATTCTTCCGTGAACCGGATCACTTCCGCATCCTGGCCGACACTGTTCTCGGCAAAGTGGTCGCGAACGGTTCCGGCGGCAGCCGCGGCAAGCCGGTGAAGATCTGGAGTTCCGCCAGTTCGATCGGCGCGGAACCCTATACCTTGGCGATGGTGCTGGCCGAATTCGCCGCCAAGCAGCGGATCGAATGGTCCATTCTCGGTACCGATCTCAGCACGGAAGTATTGGAAACCGCCGTGCTTGGCATCTATCCCGAGGCGATGATGGCGCCCGTGCCGGAGCCGCTTTATCGCCGCTATGTTCTGCGGGACAAGGATCCGAAGCGCGGCCTTGCCCGGATCGTGCCGGAACTGCGCGCGCAAGTGCAGTTCGCGCGGCTCAACCTGATGGACGCCAGCTATCCGATCGATACGGATATGGACGTCGTCTTCTGCCGCAACATCCTGATCTACTTCGACAAGCCCACCCAATACGCCGTGCTGCAACGCCTGTGCAGCCATATCCGGCCGGGTGGCTATCTTTTCATGGGTCACTCCGAGACACTGGCCGGCTTCAATCTGCCGCTCACCTTAGCCGGGCCAACCGTCTTCCGCCGAAACTGAGTTCACATGCAGAAAATCAGAGTACTCGTGGTCGACGATTCAGCGTCGGTGCGTGAGACGATGAGCCGCGTGCTGTCGTCCGATCCGCATATCGAGGTCATCGGGACCGCATCGGATCCTTTCGTCGCGGCCAAGCGCATCCAGTCGGAGATCCCCGACGTCATCACCTTGGATGTCGAGATGCCCCGCATGGACGGCATCACCTTTCTCCGCAAGATCATGTCGCAGCGGCCAATCCCCGTCGTTATGTGTTCCTCGCTCGCCGAGGAGGGGTCGGAAACCCTGATGCAGGCTCTGGAAGCCGGCGCTGTCGATGTGATCCTGAAGCCCCGTGTCGATACGGCGCAATTTCTCCAGAACGCGCAGATTCATATCTGCGACGTCGTCAAAGCGGCT
The DNA here is from genome assembly GCA_036499865.1 of Dongiaceae bacterium. Classification (GTDB taxonomy): domain Bacteria; phylum Pseudomonadota; class Alphaproteobacteria; order Dongiales; family Dongiaceae; genus Dongia. The sequence continues at coordinate 1,695 of DASYDA010000507.1, forward strand.
GCCAGCGCGAAGCTGAAAAACCTACCGGCTCCCGCCAGGACGCCGGAGGGAGGGACCGGCGCGGTGCGGCGCACGGTCCAGAAGAAGCTGACCGCCGATGCGATCCTGCCGCCGCCGAGCAGCAGCGGCCATGCCATGGCCAGGACGACGGAGCGCATCATCTGCATCGGAGCTTCCACCGGCGGAACGGAATCGCTCCGCGTGGTACTGGAGGATCTGCCGACGGATTGCCCGGGGACGGTCATCGTCCAGCATATGCCGGAGAAATTCACCGAAGCCTTCGCCCGGCGCCTCAACGGTCTCTGCGATGTCGAGGTCCGTGAAGCCGCCGACGGCGACACGGTGCTGAGAGGTCAGGTTCTGATCGCGCCCGGCAACAAGCACATGCTGTTGCAGCGAAGCGGCGCCCGTTACTTCGTTTCAATCAAGGACGGTCCACTGGTGTCGCGGCACCGGCCTTCGGTGGATGTCTTGTTCCGCTCCGCCGCCCGCTATGCCGGCGCCAATGCCGTTGGCATCATCATGACGGGCATGGGCGATGACGGCGCACGGGGTCTCGCCGAGATGAAGACGGCCGGCGCCTATACGGTGGCGCAGGACGAAGCCACATCCGTGGTTTTCGGCATGCCGAAGGAGGCCATCGCTCGCGGCGCCGTGGACAAGATCATTCCGCTGCAGAACATCGCCGGTGAAATCATCCGCGCCGGCAAACAGTAGCTCGCAATGAATGACGTGCCGCTCCGCCGGATTTTCCTGTCGCCGGGCGAAATCGCTTGCGCAACCGAGCCCACCCTGATCACCACGGTGCTGGGCTCCTGTGTCGCCGTGACGCTCTGGGATTCCATGCGGCACCTGGGCGGCGTCAATCACTTCATCCTGCCGCACGCCCGGACGTCCGGAGACGGCGCTCGATACGGCGATCAAGCAATGGCCCAGCTCATGGAAGAGATGCTCGCCCTTGGTGCTAGCCGAAGCAATCTGCAGGCCAAGGTGTTCGGCGGCGCCAATGTGCTGCCGATCGGCGGCAACAATGGCAGCGTCGGCGCCGCCAATGTGGCGTTTGCGATGAACGATCTCTCCGAGCATCGCATTCCGGTGAAAGCGCATCGCACCGGCGGCGAGCATGGCCGGCTGCTGGTCTTCAATACCGCGACCGGCGAAGCTTTCGTCAGGCGGGTTTCCGGCGGGGACGGCGCGTCGCCGAAACCCTAGAAGAAGATATCGTCGAGCGCTTCGCTTGATCCGGCTGAGGTTGGGGCTGCGGTCTCCGTCGGCATCTCGCTGCCGGCGACGATGCGGCTGTGGATGTCGCGTTCGCGGGCCATGGTGTAAGTGCGGGCGATCGCCGAGAATATCCTCTGGTGGATGTCGGAATCGCGTTGCTGGTCCGTCTCGTCCGGGCGGCCGAATTCTTCCAGGCGCGTGACGGCGCGCCGCAAGGTTGCGCCGATCTCCAGATTGGCCCCGATTTCGGCCGCCGTCTGCTCCAAGGCCTTGGCCACCGCATGGCTCTCGCGATCCAGGATATCGAGGGCGTCGGTGAGCGAATCCGCAATTCCGCTCAGCAGATCGACCGAGGCGCTCATGATGGCGGAAAGATCGGTGGTCTCCGCCACGGCGGATTCGGCCTTCTGCTCGGTCGCGCTGCTGGCCGCGGCCACCATGGAATCGAGGTCGGCCATGATCGCTTCCGCTTCGGTCGCCGTCAGATTGGAGCAGGCCCTGAGTTCCTGGGCGATCACGGTCAGCGGCTTGCCCTCGGTGCCGAGACGGCCGCAACGCAACGTGGTGTTGAGCCCCATGATCCGGATATCGGCTTCCAGCGACTGGATGGCGCTGATGTTGCGTACCAGCATCTTGGTGGTCGCCAATACCGAGACCATGACCTGGTCGCCGGCGGTCTGGGCGGTCCGCAGATCCTCGAGCAAGGCCTGCGCCTTGCTGACGTCTTCCTTCAGCTCGCTGAGGAAGCTGCCAGCGCGGTAGCCGCCCGAAGCATAGGTCTGCTGCCCCAGGGTCGCAATGTCGCGGGCATCGGCCGCGAGTTCCCGCAGCGAATTCACGATCTGCCCGACCTGTCCGTCAAGCTCCTGGGCGCTATCGGAAAGCTGCGCCGCCTCGAGCGCGCAGACGGTGGCGAGCAGCGTTTCTCGATCCTCGGCCGAGAGGCCGCTGCAGTCGAAATCCGTCGCCGCGCCCCGGTGGCCGAACACCCCGCGCATCAGGTCGAGCGCGAACTCCGTATGTTCGATGCGCTGCCGCGTGGTGTCGCCGATCTGCATCGCCATCACGGCGCTGCCGACGCGCTGCCCGACCTCCAGCGTCTTCTTCTGGATATCCGCGACGGTGATCTCCGCCTGCCGGCGCCGCGCCGCGATGGCGGTGACGCTGCCCGCGAGCTGGCCCGGTATGGTTCGGATCGCCTGGTCCTGCCGCAATCCGAGTTCGCGCTGGCCGGCGGTGGCCTTGCCGAGCTCGCCCGACATGCCGGTGAGGTCGGCGGCGAAGGCGTTGAGATTCTCCTGGGCGGTCTTCAGCGCCCGGACGATCTCTTCGGCAAAACTGGAGAAACTCTGGCTGTTGGTGGTGATATGGGCGGCTTCGATCTTGGCGTTCACGGCCAGGAGGCCGACGGCCTTCACCGCCTTATGCATGCGGGCGACATGGCCTGTGGTGACTTCGGTCAATCCGCTGATCCGCTCCAGCACGCTCCAGGCCTCGTTCGGCATGCCAGCCAAGGCGGCGATCCGGTCGGCGACGCGGGAGAGGGCTTCGGTGGCGCGGAGCATCTCTTCGCTTCCCAGCCCCAGCAGCAGCTGGTCGAAGGTCGCGGTCAGCCGCTCGAGAGTCGAGATCGAGGTTTCCAGCCGGCCGCCGATCCCGACAAAGGCCCCTTCGGTCGCCCTCGAGGCTTCGCCGATATCGCGCAGCACGTGATCGAGAGCGTCGATCGTCGGCGCCGGCTCGCGTGAGGGGGGCTCGATGGCGCTGGACGACATCTTCAGCCGCGCATCTTCGAGGCCCATATCCACGCCAGATCTCCACGGATGCAGCATTCGACAAGGGCGGACCTCCGTCCGCCCGACCGATCGAAGCTAGGGCACCAGCGTTAACGAGTGGTGAATCGGAAAAGGGGCGGGATTCCGGGTATTTATTTTGAACGGATGTTCAATTTTTGAATGATCGTTCAAAATAAATGCCTAGGCGGCGCGCGCTTTCAGTTCGCTACGCTTATTCCCCGCGCCGTGAAATACCGTTCCAGCGCTTCCGGTGCGCCGGTTGCGTCGGCGAGGGCGACATAGGTGTCGGGGCGGAGGAGATAGAGGGCGTCCTTCGCGAGGCCGGCGGTTGCGTGCTCCGCGTGCCAGGGGAAGTTCAGCAGCTTGAGGCGATTGGCGGCGCACCAGGCGTTCAGTTTCGGGCGGGGCGTGCCGTAGACATGGGCCTGCCAGGCGATCTCGGCGAGCGAGGCGAAATTGTCGGCGCCGTCGATCGAGATCCAGGGCAGGCGGTCGCCGCCATGGACCTGCCCGGCGGTACCGAGGCTCAAGGGACCGTCCCGGTAATTGAGCGTGACCTGCGAGACCGTCTTGAACAGGAAGTCGCGGGCGAATTCGAAGCCGGCGATGCGCGGGAGGACCAAGGGCGCGATGCGGGTGCGCAGGATATCGGCGATCCGGCCTTCGGCGGTGGCGAAGCTGAACACGCGATCGGTGGTGGCGACGAGCTTGCGGGCGAAGGCGCGGCGCTCGGCTTCGTAGCTGTCCAGCAGGCTGTCCGGGGCGCGGCCCGCGAGCACTTCCACCAGCTTCCAGGCGAGATTGATGGCGTCGCCGATTCCGGTGTTCATGCCCTGGCCGCCGGCCGGGCTGTGGATATGGGCGGCGTCGCCCAGCAGGAAGGCGCGGCCTTTGCGGAAATTCTCCGTCACCCGATGATGCACATGATAGGTCGAAAACCAGTTCACCTTCTCGACATGCACCTTGAGGTTTTCGATGGCCCGGCTGCTGACATCCTCGAATTTGAGCGTCTCGGTATGCTGCGCTCGCTCGTTGCGGACGGTGCCGATGAGGCGGGCGCGGCCTTGCGCCGCCATCGGGAAGACGGCCAGGAAATCGGCCTCGTCGAGATCGACATGCAATTCGCCGTTCAGGGCCGGGCCGGAAGCCTGGACATCGGCGACGTAGAAAACCTGGCGATAGGTGCCGCCGGGGAATCCGGTTCCGATTGTTTCCCGCACGATCGAGCGCGCGCCGTCGCAGCCGGCGATATAGGCGGCTTCGCATTCGGTCTCCTGGCCGCCCGGCCCGCGGAGTGTCGCCGCGATCCGGTCTCCCATGTCGCTGAAGCGCAGCAATTCGGTCTGGCGTTCGACCGCGATGCCGAACTGGGTCAGGCGATCGATCAGCAGGCGCTCATGCTGGTCCTGGGGGAAGATCTGCAGGAACGGATAGGGTGTCAGGCCCTCACCCGCATCCCGGAGGGCGATCCGGGCCTCGGGCTTGCCTTTGACCCAGAAATTCGCCCCCGGCACTTTATGGCCGCGTTCGACCACGGCATCGGTGAGGTCGAGCTGGCGATAGAGTTCGAGGGTGCGCGCCTGGACCGCCAAGGCCCGCGAGGCGGTGCCGGGCTCCGCCGTCTTGTCGATGATGCGCGGCTTCAGCCCCTGTTTCGTCAGCCAGAGCGCCAAAGCGAGGCCGGTCGGGCCAGCGCCCGCGATGAGGACGTCACAGCGCATCATACCTCCTCCAAAGTGTCGGGTGCCCACAGCATATATAACGATTTTCGGTTGGAAGGATCGTCCTTCTCGGGATCGGGACGCAACGGCCCGGCCCGATGTGACATTGCGTTCCCTTCGCCCGCCGATTTAAATGGCGCATCCTCATTCTCCATTCACCAAAGGAGCATTCCGGCATGGCGCAACCGCAGGGAAAAGGCGGCAAAGTCGCTGTCATCGGCCTGGGCTCGATGGGTTTTGGCATCGCAAGCTCGCTGGCGCGCGCCAGGTTCGATGTCGCCGGGACCGATGTGCAGTCCGAGGCGGTCGCCCGTTTCGCGAAGCATGGCCGCACCGCGCCTAAGTCGAGCGTCGCCGCTGCGGAGGCAGGGATCGTGGTCACGGTGGTGGTGAATGCCGCGCAGACACGCACGGTGCTGTTCGGTCCCGAAGGTGCCGCGGCGGCGATGCCGAAAGGCGGGGTGGTGATTTCCTGCGCCACCATGTCGCCCAAGGATGCGGAATCCCTGGCGGCCGAGACGGAGGCGCGCGGTCTGCTCTATCTCGATGCGCCGATCAGCGGCGGCGCGCAGCGCGCGGCCGAGGGGGCGCTGACCGTGCTCGCTTCCGGCAGCAAGGAGGCCTTTGCACGCGCACAGCCGGCGCTGGATGCGATGGCGGCGAAGCTTTATGCGCTGGGAGATCGGCCAGGGATCGGCGCCGCCTTCAAGATGGTCAACCAGCTCCTGGCCGGCGTGCATATCGCCGCGGCCTGCGAGGCGATCACCTTTGCGAAGAAGCTCGATCTCGACATCGCCAAAGTCTATGAGGTGATCACGGCTTCGGCCGGAAATTCCTGGATGTTCGAGAACCGCATCCCGCATGTGCTCGAGGGCGATTATCAGCCGCGCAGTGCCGTCGATATCTTCACCAAGGATCTCGGCATCATCATGGACATGTCGCGGGACAACAAGTTCCCGACGCCGGTGGCGGCGCAGGCGCTGCAGATGTTTTTGATGACGGCTTCGGCCGGCATGGGACGCGAGGACGATGCCTCGGTGGCGCGGCTCTATGCGCGGTTGGCGGATTTGGAGTTGCCGTTGAAGGGGTGAAATTCCCCCTCTCCCTTGAGAGAGAGGGCAGGGGTACGACAACACGATGCATCGATACGGAAAAACTGCCGCTGTCGGCCCGTCGAGGGCCTCCACCGGCTACCCCTCATCTTAACCTTCTCCCTCCCATCGGCGAAGGCCGACTTCGTCGGCGGGGAGAAGGGATTCTCTATGAGAGCGCTAGCCCTTCACCAGCTTCTCTTCGGCCAACACCGTGAGATTGGGATGGTCGAGCAAAGCGGTCACCGGCCATTGCGGGTCGGGGCCTTTGCGCAGCAGGGCCGCCAGCGCATTTGACTTGGCCCAGCCCGAGACCAGCAGCAGGATTTGGCGCGCGCTGCGGATCGTCTTCACGCCCATGGTGATCGCGCGCGGCGGGACCTCGGCTTCGGTGGCGAAGAGGCCGAGCTGGCCGCGCCGGGATTCCAGCGTCAGGACGATTTCGTGGGTCTCCGAATCCCAGGAACTGCCCGGTTCGTTGAAGGCGATATGGCCGTTGGCGCCGAGGCCGAGGATGGCGAGGTCGATCCCGCCGGCATCGGCGATTGCCTGCTCGAAGGCCAGGCATTCCGCTCGCGGGTCCGCGGCGTCGCCCCGTAGCAGCCGCACTTGGCCCGGCGCGATCTCCAGCGGCTGGAAGGCATGGCGCCAAAGGAAGGCTGCGTAGCTCTGGTCGTCCTCTGCGGATTTGCCGATGAATTCATCGAGGTTGAAGAAGCGCGCGCGGTCGCAGGAGAAGCGGCCCTCGCGCCGGAGCGCGGCGAGCCGGCTGTAGAGAATGAGGGGTGTGTTGCCGGTCGGGAGAGCGACCGTCGCTGCCGGCTTGCGCTTCAGGACTTCTAGGAATTCCTGCGCGGCGGCTTCGGCCATCTGTTCCGCACTCTTCGTCAGATGCAATTGCAAGCGATCACCTATCCGGAGGCTCGATTGCCTGCATTATCCGGGAGTGCGTCGAGATGACAAGCGGCCCATTGCGCGGGAGCATGCTCGGTCAGCACCGGCCGCTCGGCGCGGCAGCGGTCGAAGACATAGGGGCAGCGCGGGTGGAAGGGGCAGCCGCTGGGGATCGCGATCGGGCTTGGCAACTCGCCGCGTACCGCTTCGACCGTGGAGCGGCGGGCGGGATCGAGTTCCGGCGCGGCTTTGAGCAGCGCGGCGGTATAGGGATGGGTCGGCCGACTGAACAGGCGCTCGGTCTCGGCCAGTTCGACGATGGCGCCGAGATACATCACCGCGACCCGGTGCGAGATATGCCGCACCAAACGCAGGTCATGGGCGATGAACAGGATGGTGAGGCCGAGCTTGGCCTGCAATTCCAACAGCAGGTTGACGATCTGCGCCTGGACCGAGACATCGAGGGCGGAGACCAGCTCGTCGGCGATCAGGCATTCCGGTTCGACCGCCAGCGCGCGGGCGATGCCGATGCGCTGGCGCTGACCGCCGCTGAATTCATGGGGATAGCGCTGGGCGGCGTCGCTGGGCAGGCGCACGAGATCGAGCAGCTCGACGATCGCGCCGAGATACATCACCGCGACGCGGTGCGAGATATGCCGCACCAGGCGGAGATCGTGGGCGATGAACAGGATGGTGAGGCCGAGCTTGGCCTGCAGCTCCAGCAGCAGGTTGACGATCTGCGCCTGGACCGAGACGTCGAGGGCGGAGACCAGCTCGTCGGCGATCAGGCATTCCGGCTCGACCGCCAGCGCGCGGGCGATGCCGATGCGCTGGCGCTGACCGCCGCTGAATTCATGGGGATAGCGCTGGGCGGCGTCGCTGGGCAGGCGCACGAGATCGAGCA
>DASYDA010000508.1:0-5584 GCA_036499865.1 Dongiaceae bacterium
CAAGCGGAACGGCCATCTCGACCCGGATTTGCTCGACCTTTTCCTCGAGACCAATGTCTGGATGGACTATTCCTACCGCTTCCTCGATGCCGACCAGATGGATGAACCCGATATCCGCGCCGTGCTCGCGATAAGGCCGCAAGCCGCCTGATCCTGGCCGGTCGCTGATTGCTCCTGCTTGGCTTCGTGCCGGAATAAAGGCACGATCATCGCGAGCGGCTGGAAGACGGGAGGAATTCGACCATGGCACTGGAAGCTTCGACTGCACCCGCCAAGGGCAAGCTGGTCATCCGCAATATCGGCCTCCTGCTGACGGGGGATTTGAACGCTCCACTCGGATCGGGGGATACGCTCGTCGCCGTCAGCGGCCGCATTGCCGCGATCGGCCGCGAGAAGGATCTCGATACCGACGGCGCCGATACCGTCATCGATGCCGGCGGCACGGCCCTGGCGCCGGGGCTGATCGACAGCCATGTGCATCCCGTGGCCGGTGAGTGGACGCCGCGCCAGAACCAGCTTGGCTGGATCGAAAGCTGCCTGCATGGCGGCGTCACCACCATGATCTCCGCCGGCGAGGTTCATATGCCGGGCCGACCCAAGGACATCGTCGGGCTGAAGGCCATGGCGATCGCCTCGCAGCGGATCTTCGCCAATGCGAGGCCCGCCGGCGTGAAGGTCCATGGCGGTGCGCCGGTGATCGAACAGGGCATGGTCGAGGATGACTTCAAGGAAATGGCCGCGGCCGGCGTCACCCTGCTCGGTGAAGTCGGATTGGGGGGCGTGAAGACCGGCGAAGAGGCCAAGAAGATGGTCGCCTGGGCCCGCAAATACGGCATCCAGAGCACCATCCACACCGGCGGCCCCTCCATCCCCGGTTCCGGGCTGATCGACAAGGATGTGATCCTGGAAGCCGATCCCGACGTGATCGGTCATATCAACGGCGGCCATACGGCCCTCCCCGACGCGCAGATCACCTGTCTCTGCGAGAGCTGCAAGCGCGGCCTGGAGATCGTGCATAACGGCAACGAACGCGCCGCCTTGCTGACCTTGCGTACGGCTAGAGAACTCGGCGATCTGCATCGAGTGATCCTGGGCACCGATGCGCCGGCCGGATCGGGCGTTCAGCCGCTGGGCATCATCCGGATGATCGCCATGCTGTCTTCGCTGGGCGAGGTGCCGGCGGAGACCGCGATCTGCTTTGCCACCGGCAACACCGCGCGGATGCGCAAGCTGGATGTGGGCCTGATCGAGATCGGCCGGGCAGCGGATTTCGTTTTCATGGACAAGGCGCAGCATTCCGCCGGCAAGGATCTGCTCGAAAGCATCCGGCTCGGCGATCTGCCGGGGATCGGCATGACCGTGATCGACGGGGTCGTCCGCTCCCAGCGCAGCCGCAACACGCCGCCGGCCACGCGGATTCCATTGCTGGCCAAAGTCTGACTTCTCAGCGCAACTTCTTCAGCAGATCGAGGAGTTGTTCGCGCTCGACCGGCGTCAGAGGCGCCAGCGTTTCCTCAGTGATATCGAAAGCAACGGGGATTGCGGCTCGGATGCAGGCTAGTCCTTCCGGTGTCGGCACCACGACGCGGCGGCGGCTGTCCTCGGGATCGATGCGCGCTTCAACCAGGCCGCGCTGGATCAGCCGGTCCGTGACACCCTTAATCGTCGCGGCGTCCATCGCCGTCATCCGGCCGAGACGGTTCTGCGAGCAAGGCCCGAACTCCCTGAGCTTGGCCAAAGCCGCGAATTGAGTGGCGGTCAAGGCATCCGGAATCCGCCCGCTGAAGATCACGGCATGCCGCTGCGAGACCTGCCGCAGGATATAGCCGACCTGCTCCTCCAGCCGATACGCATCGACGGTATCGAGCGGCGGACGCGCTTCGTTCTGGCGGATCGCGGAAGACTTCACCGCAGGCCATCCTCTCCCTTGATTTCGGCCTTGGTCAGGCCGCCGACCCGCGGCAGCGGGCGGCCGGAATCCGTCACGGCGACGGCCACCACGATCTCGTTGGCCGCCGGTGCATCGGTCACCCGCACCTCCATGCCGTCGAAATGGCTGCGCACGAAAGCGGCGTCCTTGTGGCCCAGCGGTATATCGAATGCGACGCCCGGCCCGCCGCGTTTCTTGGAAGACGGTATCAGCGCAGCACCTTTCCCAAGCACCTTGCGCAGCGGTGCCCCGAGCTTCGGGTGCAGGATCGCCGCCGCGTGCTCCAACTCGCCGTTCTCGCCCACGGCCGCGGCTTTCCCATAGCTTTCCACTTTCGCGGCTTCAATCCCAAGTGCCTTCACCGCGCGCTCGCCCAGCATGGCGCCCAGTTCCTCGCCGACATCGATCAATTCGCTCAGGTCTTCCACGTATCGGCCGGCGAAGGGGTTGGCGATCACGGCAATGGCCGCGGCGCGACGGGTCGGCGGATTGATCGATTGATTGGCCTCCACCAGCGTTTCCTCGACCACGGTGATGATCTTGCGAATCTTCGCCTTCATATCGCTCCCCTTCGGCTTAAGCAGCGGCCGTCAATCGAACGGTGCCATCGATCTGCATCGAACTGCCCTTAAGATGCAGGACAGCCGCATGGATGAGACAGGAATTCCGGCAATGCTCCGCGGCGTGGGCGCCCGCCTGCAGAGCCCGGCCGATCTCGGCCTCGGTGAGATCCGCCACGTCCACTGTCACCAACCTATCTCCGAGATCGCTTTGCAGATCGAGATCCTTGGCCGGCATTCGCTTGATGCCCGGATGATCCGGCAGATCGACGGCATTGGTGATGATGGTGGCCGCGGCATCCGCCATAGACGCCGTCGCGGCCAGCACCGTGACGGCGTCCGCGATCCCCAAGGAAAAGCTGCGGCCTCGCCAGCCGCTGGTGGCGATGCCCCGCACCCCTTGCTCGGCCCGAAGCCGCATCGTCCCGTAGATATGTGGCCGATCCGGGCGATCGATCATCCCGATATCGAAAGATTCGCCCGGCGCCAGGAGCAGAGCGATGTCGCCGCCATTGTTCACATAGACCTTGCGAAGTTCGGCGGCCGCGGTCATCGCGCCGAGAATCTCTTCCGCCACCGATCCCGCGACCGCAGCCATCGGCGAGATGAAACAGTCACTCGCAAAAGGCAACACCGCATTCCACATCCGTCGCGCGACTCCACCTTCTGGCGGTTGCGAAATCTCGGCATGGCGGCGCAGCAAGGAAAGCTCGGCACAGAGCTCATCCAATATGGTGGCAAACCGCCCTGCCGCCGCGGCATAGGCCGTCTCAACGGCTTTCGGCGTTCCGTCGGCACCGATGATGAGATCGATGGGACCATCCTGTAAATGCAGCCGGCCATCGGCGAAGCGGCAAATGACCGACACCCGCCGCATCAGTGAGTCCTCCGGATCGCACCGGCGAGCACGTCTTCCAGCGGCCGGATGTAATCGACATGGCCGCCGAGCGCGGCATAGTCGTCGCGCCGCATGGTAAATTCGATGGGCGCGACAAGGGCTGGCGTCGGTACATAGCCGAAAGCGCGTTCCGGCAGCAAAGTGACATCGACCATGAAGGTGATGCCGCCGCCCGGCCAGACATAGACCGGCGCGCCGCCGGACGTCATCCGGGTGATGGCATCCCGGACCGAGCGCGTGAGCCGGACGGGATTCTCGGTAACACCGGCGCGCAATGAGCCACCCGCACCGCCCATGAACAGCACGGTGCACAAGGCGGGCTCGCAATTCTCGGCGATCCGATCCACAGAGACCCGGAGCGCTTCGGGCAGTTCCTTCTCGACCGGTTTCAGCGCCGCGTCCAATTCGTAGTAGGCATGCTGCTCTCCAGTCGTGCTCACCATCAGCATGCGCAATCCCGGCCAGGCATGTTTCGGGTCGAAGCTCGTGACGATCTCGAGGGGGTCGGAGACATTGGTGCCGCCCCAGCCCGCGCCGGGTTCCGCGACATGGAAATAGCGGCCCGGCGTGGATTTGCGGCCGCGGATCTTGATGCCGGTATCGCCGGCGCCCAGCACCTTGCCGGCCTGATGTTCGGAGAGCACGCCGGTGATGTGATCGTCCACCACCACGACCTCATCGACCTTGCCGTACCATTGCTTGGCGAACATCCCGATGGTCGCGGAACCGCAGCCGACTCGCATCCGCTCTTCGATCTTGCCGTTGATCACCGGCGGCTTCCCCGCCTGGATCACGGCGGTGGCGCCTCCGTCGACGGAAAGCTCCACAGCTTGGCCATTGCACAGGCGCAGCAAAGCATCGCAGGTGACGCGCCCTTCTTTCTTCCCACCATGAGTCAGGTGATTGACGCCGCCCAATGACAGCATCTGCGAACCGTATTCGCCGGTGCCGACATGGCCGATCGGCTCTCCATCGACACGGACGAGATTCCGTTCCGGTCCGATATGCCGGTCCGTATCGATTTTCACCTTGCAGCCGCAATAGCTGAAGATGCCTTCCGTCACCACAGTCACGGTATCGACGCCCTCGATTTGCGACGACACGATGAAGGGTGCCGGCTTGTAATCGGGATAAGTCGTCCCGGCGCCGATCGCCGTCACGAATGCGCCGGAGGGTTTGACGATCTCGCCATTCCAATCGGCGCTTCCGCCGCCGAAAAAGGGAACGACTTTGTCGCCGGCTTCGACCGTGCGCTCCAGCACGACCAACGGATCGACCCGGACCAGCTTGCCGGCATCGTTGGCGTAGCGATCGCAGGCGCCCGCCATGCCGGGCTTGATGAAGCACGTGACCGGGCAGGCATCACAGCGGACGATATCGGCCTCAGACACCTTGCTTGTCCCTCTCCAACGCGAGAATGGCGGCGCGAACGCGATCCGGAATCGCCGGAATACGCCGCAACCGCGCGCCGGTGGCGCTATAGATCGCGTTCATGGTGGCCGGCGCGGTCGGGATCAGGGCCTGCTCGCCGATGCCCTTGGCGCCGAAGGGACCCAACGGCGATTCATCCTCGATCAGGATGGATCGTACCTCCGGCATGTCGCCGATCGTCGGGATCAGATAGTCGTGGAGATTTTCGCCGCGGCCGGGGAAGAACTCCTCCATCAGCGCCATGCCGAGGCCTTGCGCGACGCCGCCTTCGATCTGGCCTTCGATCAAGGTGGGATTGACCGCGCGCCCCACGTCATGGGCGCAAGTCATCTTCAAGATCTTCACCGTACCGAGCAGCAGATTGACCTCGATCTCCGCCATATGCGCACCGGAGCCATAAACCGCGTAAGGTGCGCCTTGTCCCAAGGCGTCGAGCGCGGAAGTCGGCGGATCGAAAGTGTCCTCGACCAGCAGAACGAAGCCTCTGTCATCTACCGGCAGCCGCTTGAGGTCGAGGACCAGCTGACGGCCCTGTTCCTTCACGACAATCGTATCGCCGGCGAATTCCAGCGCCGCATCATCTCCGGCATTCGCCAGCAGCAATAGTTCCTTGCGGAGTTTCTTGGCGGCCAAAAACGCGGCCTTGCCCGTGACGAAGGTCTGGCGCGAGGCCGAGGTCTTGCCGCAATCCGGCGTCAGATCGGTATCCGCACTGGTCAGGTCGAAGCGGTCCAGCGGCATGCCCAGCGCATCCGCGCAGATCTG
>DASYDA010000509.1:0-8216 GCA_036499865.1 Dongiaceae bacterium
GCGTCAGGCTCGAAGGCGGCATCGTCGCGGGAACCGTGATCGACGCCCGTGTTTCCGGACATTCCGAAGAGCATCTCCTCGCCGAAGCCGCATGACCGACATTGCCAATACTGAAAAGCGCGGCTGGCTGCAGCGGCTGCGCGCGGGCCTCAGCCGCTCTTCAAGCAAGATCGGCGAAAGCATCACCGGCCTCTTCACCAAGCGGAAGCTCGACAAAGCCCTGCTGGACGAGCTCGAGGAAGCTTTGATCGCCGCCGATCTCGGCCCGGCGACGGCGGCGAAGCTCACCGCCGCCTTGTCCAAGGAACGCTTCGGCAAGGACGTGACGCCGGAAGAAACCCGCGGCATCTTCGCCGCGGAGGTCACGCGCATTCTCTCACCCGTCGCGCAAACGCTCAGCCTGCGCGATCACAAGCCCCATGTGGTGCTGGTGGTGGGCGTCAATGGCAGCGGCAAGACCACGACCATCGGCAAGCTCGCGCATCAGTTCCGCGCGGCGGGGCGCAAGGTGGTGCTGGCCGCCGGCGACACTTTCCGTGCCGCCGCCGTCGAGCAACTCAAGATCTGGGGCGAGCGCACCGGCGCCGCCGTGATAGCCGGGGAAGCGGGGGCGGATGCCGCGAGCCTCGCTTACGACGCGCTTGCGAAGGCGAAGGCCGAAGGTGCGGATCTGCTGCTGATCGATACCGCCGGGCGCCTGCAGAACAAATCGAACCTGATGGCGGAGCTGACCAAGATCATCAAGGTCTTGAAAAAGCTCGATCCTTCCGCGCCACATGATTGCCTGCTGGTGCTCGACGCCACAACCGGCCAGAACGCGCATTCCCAGGTCGAGGTCTTCAAGGAGATTTGTTCGGTCACCGGGCTGGTGGTGACCAAGCTCGACGGTTCTGCGAAAGGCGGCGTGCTGGTCGCCTTGGCGGAACGCTTCAAATTGCCCGTGGTCGCGATCGGCGTCGGCGAGACCGCCGACGACCTCAGGCCGTTCGAGGCCGAGGGCTTCGCGCGCTCCCTGATGGGGCTGAATTAAGGCGCACTATCCGCGCCGCCTATGCCGATATCGACACAATCTATTGGGAAGCTGATCGCCAGCATGGCATGTTGCAGTTATGTGACAGCCGCTTCCGGCATGTCTTCACGCTTTTCGGGATCCGATCGGTGTCTCTTTCCCTGGGTATGACTGGCCTCGTTCTGCTGGCGGCTGTGATGCATGCCAGCTGGAACGTCATGGTGAAGCTCGGCAACGACGCCTTGCTGAATATGGGCCTCATCATGGGCTTCGCTTCGGTCCTGGGGCTCGTCCTTGCGCCTTTCGTGGATTTTCCCGATCGCGCGAGCTGGGTATTCCTGCTCGGCTCGCTGGTGACCCATCTCGGCTATTACCTGTTCCTATTGCTCGCCTATCGCTACGGCGAGTTGAGCCAAGTCTATCCGATCGCCCGGGGCTCGGCGCCCCTGCTGGTGGCGGTCTCGGCTTGGCTTTTGCCGCCGCATGAAAGCCTGACGCTGCTGCAGATGTTCGGCGTCGCCTCGATCTCCAGCGGCATTTTCACGCTGGCGATCGACAAGCCCCTGGATGGCAAGCACAAATGGCAGGCGATCGCCTGCGGCCTGCTGACCGGCTTCACCATCATGGGCTATACGATGTTCGACGGTGAAGGCATCCGCCATGCCGGCATGCCCGAATCCCAGCAATTCGGCTATATCGTCTGGCTCTTCATCCTCGACGGGCCTTTGCTGATCGCCTTCTGCTTCTGGCGTCGCGGCCGGACCGCAATCGCCTTCGGGCTGAAGAACTGGAAGTTGGGCCTTCTCGGCGGCGCGCTCTCGGGATGCGCTTATGGCATCGCGATCCTCGCCATGCGTTCAGCGGAGCTCGCGCATGTTTCCGCCTTGCGCGAAACCAGCGTTATCTTCGCGGCGCTGATGAGCGCTTATCTCCTGAAGGAGCGCTTCCGCAAGCGCCGCTATTTCTCAGTCAGCCTCGTCGCGCTGGGCGCGGTACTGCTCCACTAGACCACCAGCCGATCTCGCTCAGTGGAAATAGCCGTTCGGCAGCGCGTATTTGCGGCTCGTGACGAGGCCTTGCAGAGATAGAGCCTTGCATGAGGTCGGCTCGTTGAGCTTCTGAATGATCACATGCGGCGTATTGTTGGGGTCCTGGAAGCGCTTGATGACGCGCCAGCGGGGAAACCGGTGCTTCGGCAGAAACTCGCAGGTTTCGAGCAGAACCGCGCCGACCTGAATGCGCTCAGCGGAGTTCTTGTCGATCTTGGTTTCGCCGTTCCGTTCCGGACCGGCCAGAAACTTGAACATAGATACCACTCCATCGCCCAGACGCGTGCTTGCGTGTCTAACGCCTGCCTACGGTTTCGAGATTTTCACTCGACCGTCACATTTTATCCGAGCTTAGCTTAACAAAGGGTTGCCCAAAAAAACTTAAGCCGCCTTGGCTGGATGGCGGGCTAAGCCGTCCACCTGTTTCGTGGTTTTTGTATCAAATTAGTGGGATTTGAAGGCGACGCTTTTGATTTCATCGCCGATTTCAAGGTCTTCGAGCACATCCATCCCCTCGGAAATCTGGCCGAAGA
Source organism: Dongiaceae bacterium (assembly GCA_036499865.1). Lineage (GTDB taxonomy): Bacteria > Pseudomonadota > Alphaproteobacteria > Dongiales > Dongiaceae > Dongia. The sequence continues at coordinate 2,592 of DASYDA010000509.1, forward strand.
CGGTGTGCAGGCCGTCGAGATGCGGCTGCGGCGCGAGCACCAGGAAGAACTGGGAACCGCCGGTATCGCGGCCCGCATGGGCCATGGAGAGCGAGCCAGTCTTATGCTTATGCGGATTGCCGCGGGTCTCGCAGGCGATCCGCCAGCCGGGGCCACCGGTGCCGGTGCCCTCGGGGCAGCCGCCTTGGGCGACGAAGCCGGGGATCACGCGGTGAAAGCTTAAGCCATCATAGAAGCCGTCATTCGCCAGCGTGTAGAAATTGGCGACCGTGTTCGGCGCGACGTCCGGAAAAAGATCGATTCCGATATCGCCCTTGCTGGTGGTCATGACGCAATGCGTCAGTGATTTCAGCTTATCCGGTGCGATGTCGTGGGTCTTCAATTCGCCGCGCGGCATAACGATCTCCTCTCCTATGCAATCTGCAATCTAGGCGAGGCGAATGTGAGAGTCACGGCTCAAAGCGCCGTGTCCGATCGATCTTCGTCGAAAATTTCCCGCGCCAGCTTTATCGAGATGGCGGAGCCCCGTGAGAGCGCCAATCGATCGAGCTTGGTCGCGACCTGCTCCGCGGCGGCGAAGGATCGTTCGATGCGGCGAACCAGATAAGCAACCACCTCGGGCGTCACCCGGATCTGGCGGTCCGAAAAGTGCTTGTGCAGAATCGCCTCCAGCAACGCATCGTCGGGCGCCTGGACTGCGATCGACGGCAATCCCGCGAGCCGGGAGGCAAGATCCGGCAGACTGACCGGCCAGCGGGCGGGCGGTTCGCGATCGAGAATGAGCAGCGACAGACCGCGAGATCGCACGTGATTGATCCGATGGAACAAATCCTCTTCGGCAAGGCGGCGTCCGTCGAGGACCACATTGGCATCGGACGGCAAGCGATTGAAGCCGTCGTCGGGCAGGAAAACTGCATGGCTGCGCATCTGCCAGACATGGGCGAGATGGGTCTTGCCGCATCCGGCGGGACCGTAAATGGCGAGAATCGATCCCGGCCATTCCGGCCAGCGGTCCAGCCAGGCCACGGCGTCGCGGTTGCTTTCCGAAACGACGAAATCGGCCGCCCCCATGGCGATCCGGATCGGCAGAGGAAACGAAAGCTGCTCGGCGGGCATCAGAGCGTATCGGGGGGACCGGAGGGATCGGCGGGGTGGCCTATCGGCGGCATCGCGGGACGCCCGAGATAGACCGGGCTTTCCATGTAGCGGCCGGTGGCGAAACGCACGAGGACGCCGATCGCGGCCGCACTGGGCACCGCCAGCAGGATGCCGACGAAACCGAACAGGGCTCCGCCGGCCAGCAAGGCGAAGATCACCCAGACCGGATGCAGCCCGACCCGGTTGCCGACCAGGCGCGGGGTGAGGACGTTGCTCTCGATCACCTGACCGATGGCGAAGACGATGGCGACCGCGATGATCGCCGTCCAGCTGTCGAAATTGGCGAGCGCGATCGCCATGCCGACCACGAAGCCGGTGGCGGCGCCGAGATAGGGGATGAAGGTCAAGAGGCCCGCTGCGAGTCCCACCACCAGGCCGAAGGGCAATCCCACCAGCATCAGCCCAGAGGCGTAGTAGGCGGCCAGCACCAGGCAGACCGAGGCCTGGCCGCGCGCGAATCCGGCCAGGGTGTGGTCGATCGCCTTGGCCTGCTCGCGGACGGTCGCCGCGTATTCCCGCGGCAACAGGCTGTCGATATGGGCGATGAGCCGGTCCCAATCGCGCAGCATGTAGAAGGTCACCACCGGTGTGATGAAGATCAGGGACAGGAGATTGGCGATGGCGATGCCGCCGCGCGCGACGTCGCCGACACCCCGGCCGAGCCACCCGATGGCCGTGTCCATGCGGTTGCTGGCCAGATCGCCGAGCTCCGCGATGTCGGGCAGGTTGAAGCGTCCCTGCAGGCGCTGATAGAGCGGCAGCAGGCGATCATGGGCGCGGCTGATGAGGTCTGGCAGCGAGGTCACGAACTGGGTGAGCTGATCGATCAGCAGCGGCACGAACAGCAGGAAGGCGATGATGATCAGAATCGCGAAGGTGAGCGTGACGATCGCGGTCGCCAGCGTTCGCGAAGCGCCCCAGCGTTCGAGCCTGTCGCAAGCGGGATCGAGGCAATAGGCGATCGCCATGCCGGCCACGAAAGGCAGCAGGATGGTGCGCAGCAGATAGATGGAGATCAGGGCGACGAGGGCGCCAATCAGCCAGAAGCGGACCTGATGGCTCGCGATCATCGGCGAAAACCGTCGAAACAAGCGAAATCGTCCGGAGGTGGGGATGCCCGTAGGCGCGCCGTCATTGCGGCTCTGTGGTGTTGTCTACGCCATCGCCGGAATCGGTCCCGCCGTCGCTGCTGCCAGCACCACCATCCGTGGCGCCGGCATTGTTCGCCCCTCCGGGCGCGAGCGTCATGGTTTCGAGGCCTTCGCCGCTGGAGGTGATCAACAGGTCGGCCTGCGACAAGGCGCGCGCGAACTGGACTTCATCGCCGAGATAGGTGAGCTGGAGATCCGCACCGGTCCGGGACAGATTGGTGAGGTTGACGCTCTTCACCAGATTCACCTGGGCGAGATGCCGCTTGATCTCGACCCATTGCCCGAGGGTGGTGAACGGCACGTGTACGCTGACCGTGGCTTTCTGGCTGGGATCGACCAGGTTTTCCTGCTTCCAGGAATTCTGCACCAGCGCCGCGACCCGCTCGACGCCGTCCTTCAGCAGTTGATCGACATTGGCGGCGTCGCCGGTCACCTGATCCTTGACGCTGTGCGGCTGGTCGGAGCCATAGCTCACCACCGAGAGGGTGAGGGTGCGCTTGCCGTCCGCGGTCGGCGCCTGCATCGCCGCCTCGGCGACGATCACCTCTCCGGCGGCATAGCGATCCGAAAGCGCCTGGATGCGCGCGGCGTCGCCGGCGAGCGCCTGGGTCGCGGTGATCGTGTTGGTGTCGGGAAGATCGCCGACCGGCGCCTGAATGGGCACGAGGCCGGGCTGGCTGGGGCGCGCCGCCCAGGCGGCCAGCCAGGGATTGGTCGGTCCCCAGAGCTCGGTATCGCCAGTCTCGCTGGTATAGACGGGCAGCACCAGAACCGCCTTCGAAACGGTCTCGGCATAGGCGACGTTGTTCTCGGCCAGGAATTGCCGGATCGGATCCGCCATGAAGCGGAAAGTGAAGCGGCCGATATAGCGCGAGGCCGAGGTCTTCTCTTCCTCGATCTCGAAATCCTGCACCCAGCTCGTGATCACGTCATCGCTGGGAAGCGCGACATCCTTCAGCGCATCCGGGGACGCGATGCTGGCCAGCACTTTCTGCAGGCCCGCACGTTGCGCCTGGATCATCGCCTTGTCGCGCAGGGTTGCGATGTCGCCGGTGATATCGACAGGGATACCGGCCGCGACATAGACGTTCTGGTCGGCCGACGCGCTGCGATGGAAACCGGCGGTAATCCACACCAAAGCCAGACAGGCGGCCAGGGTGAAAATCCGCCGCGAAAGTCTCTTCAGAGTTCCGGCAACGACCATTGAAAACCGTCTTGAAAACGCTATTGTCCCAGCCCTGGCTTATAGCCCAGAACCGGGGAGGATGCCATAACGAGCGGAAGCAGCGGCAACGGCTTGACCTACCGTGACGCCGGCGTGGATATCGATGCGGGCAATGCATTGGTCGAGGCCATCAAGCCGCTCGCGAAGTCCACGCGCCGGTCGGGCAGCGATGCCGGACTCGGCGGATTCGGGGCGTTCTTCGACCTGCGCGCGGCGGGCTATCAGGATCCTATCCTGGTCGCCACCACCGACGGCGTCGGAACCAAACTGAAAATCGCCATCGAGGCGGGCGTCCACGGCTCGATCGGCATCGACCTCGTCGCCATGTGCGTGAACGATCTCGTGGTGCAGGGTGCCGAGCCGCTGCTGTTCCTGGATTATTACGCCACCGGAAAGCTCGATGTCAGCGCGGGGCGCGACATTATCGCGGGGATCGCCGAAGGATGCCGCCAGGCGGGCTGCGCATTGGTCGGCGGCGAGACCGCCGAGATGCCGGGCATGTACGCCGCCGGCGATTACGATCTCGCCGGTTTCGCGATCGGCGCCGTCGAACGCGGGCAGGCGATCACCGGTTCGGAAGTTGGGGAAGGCGATGTGGTTCTGGGATTGGCATCTTCCGGCGTCCATTCGAACGGCTATTCCCTGGTGCGCAAGATCGTCTCCATTTCGGGTCTCGGCTATGACGCGCAGGCGCCGTTCGACGCGACCGCCAAATTGGGCAAGGCATTGCTGAGGCCGACCCGCATCTATGTGAAGAGCTGCCTCGCGGCGATCCGCACCCGGGAACCGAAAGGGGAACCGAAGGGGGGCGGCGTGAAGGCGCTCGCACATATCACCGGCGGCGGGCTCCTCGAGAATATCCCGCGCGTGCTGCCCGAGGGGCTTGCCTGCGAGATCGATGCGCGGCGCTGGCCGCAGCCGCCGGTCTTCGGCTGGCTGCGCCGCACCGCCGGAATCGACGCCAAGGAAATGGCGCGCACCTTCAATTGCGGTATCGGCATGGTGCTGGTCGTCGCGCGCGAAGAGAGCGAGAAGGTGACCAGGACGCTCGCCGAATTCGGCGAGACGGTGTTCAGCATCGGCGAGATCAAGCGGCGCAGCGGCACCGAAGCCGGCTGCCGCGTCCTCAATACCGAGGCTTGGTAACGAAACAATGGCCGCTGGGCCCAACACGGGACGTTCGGGTCTGTTGAAAGTTGCGGTTCTGATTTCCGGCAGCGGCAGCAATCTCCAAGCCCTGATCGATCACTTCGGCCCCAGCGTCAAGGCGAGCCCGATCGACATCGTGCTGGTGCTTTCCAACCGCGCCGACGCTTACGGCCTGCAGCGGGCGACCACGGCGGGATTGTCCACCAAGGTGGTCGAGCATCGCAACTTCAAGGATCGCGTCGATTTCGATGCCGCCATCGATCGCGACATCCGGGCCTCGGGCGCGGAACTGGTGGTGCTGGCCGGCTTCATGCGGCTGCTGACGCCGGGCTTCATCGAGGCCTGGCATGATCGGCTGGTGAACATCCATCCCGCGTTGCTGCCGTCGTTTCGCGGCCTCGATACCCATCGCCGCGCCTTGAAGCGCGGGGTCAAGGTCCATGGCTGCACGGTGCATTACGTCCGGGTGGAAATGGATACCGGCCCGATCATCGCCCAGGCCGTGGTGCCGGTTGCGGCCGATGACACGCCGGAAACCTTGGGCGCTCGCGTCTTGGCGGCGGAACACAAACTCTATCCTGCAGCCCTACGGTTGATCGCGGAAGGACGTGTGACCGTGGAGCAGGATCGCGCCGTGGTGCGATCCTCACAGCCGGAAGCCGGACCGTTGTTTTCTCCGCCCCTGGGCATGGACTAGCCATGTCGCGCATCCTGGCCGCGGGATTGATGGCGATGGCGTTCTGGACGGCCTGCTTTCCGCTCACGGCCCGGGCAGACACCATCGACCATTTCGCGCTGGTCATGGTTTGGATGCCGGGCCTCTGCAAGCTCGAAAGCGATCGGCCGGAATGCAAGGACCTGTCCTTGCGCCGCTATGATGGGCGCAATCTCGCGTTCTTCGCCTTGCAGCCGGCGCCGGTCGAGAACGGCTTTGCCGACACC
>DASYDA010000510.1:0-2713 GCA_036499865.1 Dongiaceae bacterium
GACCGGCATAACGATGACGACGCCAATCATGACGCCAATGACGACCGCGGCGGGCTGCATCGCGGCAATGGCGCCGACGATCCGGCCAACCATGACGCGAACGACGACCGTGGCCGTGACAATCCGGACCAGGACGATGCCACTCCGGGGAATGACGACGGCACGCCCGATCAAGGCCCCGGCGACAACTGATTTCCGGCGGCTGACTTCGAAGCTGAATGGCGGAGCGGGAAAACCGCTCCGCCTCCCGCCGGCACAAAAGCGGCTTCCCGGGAACGTGAATTTACCGATGCCGCAGAGGTCGGGAATATGCATATGAGAGGCATCAAAGGGCGTTGAATTGTCGATGATGAACGACCCGCCGGAGCGGAACATCATGGGGCGCGAAATCGTGGCCCTGTTGCCGCGCCTGCGCCGTTTCGCGGCCGGTCTGACCGGGTCGATGCAGGAAGGCGATGACGTGGTCCAGGCGGCCTGCCTGCGCGCATTGGAGCGTCACCGGCAGTTCCAGGAGGGCTCGAGGCTCGATTCCTGGCTCTTCACCATCATCCGCACCGTCTGGCTGGACCGGCGGAAATCCGCCTGGAGCCGGATGGTACGCAGCGAGCCCGAACGATTGGCCGAGATGCCGGGGCGCTCGCTCGATCATGAACTGGAAGCCCGCAGTGATTGGTCGCAGGCACGCCGGGCGATCGCCGTATTGCCCGAGGACCAGCGCCAGGCCTTGCTGCTGGTGACCGTCGAAGGCATGAGCTACGAAGCGGTAGCCGCAATGCTCGGCATTCCCACGGGCACGGTCTTGAGTCGGGTGGCGCGGGCGCGGGTCGCGGTCGCGCGTTTCATGACGGATGCCGCGCAGGCTCCGAGCGCGAAGTTCCGCCAATCCTCGAGGTGAGGGAAAGATGACCGGCAACGAAATTCAAGATCCTGATCCGATGGAACTCGCAGCGGAATCCCGTCTGATCCGCATCATGCAATATTGCGACGGCGCGCTGACGCCGGCGGAGGCGCAAGCGGTGGCGGCCGAGATCGCCCGCGACCCGGAAGCCGCGCGGCTTGCCGCGGAGCTGACCGCTGGCGGCACTGCCGCACAAGCGGCATGGTCCGAAGCCGCGACCGGCGCGGTGCCTCTCGATCTGGCCCGACATGTCTTGTCCGCGGCGCGCGGTGAATCGCGCCCGGTTGCTTCGGGATATTGGCGGATCGCGGCGGCGCTGGTGGTCGGGCTCATGCTGGGCGCGCTTGCGCTGGAATTCCTGCACCGGCAGGAAGATGGGTTGCGCCTCGCGGGGATCGAGCAACCGGCAGCGGAATCCAGTTCATCCTGGATGCCTGCGCTGGTTTCCGCGCTGGATAAGGATCCCGCGCTGATCCGTGTTGCGACCGGCTCCAACGGCAGCGTCGCCGTGACGCGCTGGTTCGATGCGGCTAACGGCCTGCATTGCGCCGAATTCGTGAATGCGACATCCGGCGCCGCCGATCGCGGCGGCATCGCCTGCCGCAAGCGGGATGGCGGCTGGGACGTGATCCTGCAGGACCGATAGCCTTGCGCGCTTCTTGTCATCCGTCCCTGACATTCGCAACACTGACGCTGCTGGCGTCGCTGACGATGCCCGTCACAGTCTCCGCCGATCACGGCTCCGACGATCACGGCGGCGGGGATCACGGTGGCAGCGGAGGCGGCGGTAGCGGCAGCGGGAGCGGCGGTTCAGGTTCCGGTTCTTCCGGCGGTAGCGGAGACGATGGTGGCTCCGGCGACAATTCCGGGTCCGGGAGTTCGAGTGGCGACGATTCGGACGACGGCGGCGATTCCGGCAGACACGGTGCGCATCATCATGGCGAGGACGGCGCACCCATCGACAACGAACCGATAGGCCATTCCCATGATCGCATGGTGCGTAGCGAGATCGTGATCGCCGGGTCGGATGACGGCATCATAAGCTTCGCCCGCCGGCATCAATTCCGGGTACTGGGATCGCAGATACTGGGTGAGCTCGGCCTCAACGTCCTTCGACTGCAGGCGCCGGACGGCACCAGCGCTGCCGAGGCCCGCGGCATCATCGCCGCCGCTTTCCCGGAAGCGATCGTCGATTTCAACCACCTCTACCGGCCACAGACCAGCCTGACCATTCCGGCACCCAACTTTGCCGCCAGGGCCGTCGCCTGGAGAGAGGCCTTGAGCCAATGCGGCGCACATCTGCGACTGGGCATGGTCGATGCCGGCGTCGATTGGTCGGCCCCGGTCCTTTCGGGCGCGCATGGCCGCTCGGCGGATTTTCTGGACTCCGGTGCCGAGGCGTCTTCCCGCCAACACGGCACCGCGATCGCCAGCTTGATCGTGGGCCAGCAGGATTTCGGCCTGCTGCCCAAGGCGGATCTCTATGCCGCGGAGATCTTCGGTGTCGATTCCGATGGCGCGCCGCTCGCATCGGCCACCAGCTTTGCCGCGGCGCTGAACTGGCTGCTCGCCAGCAAGGTGGGGGTCATCAATGTCAGCCTCAGCGGTCCACCCGATCGCCTGATGGAGATCGCAGTCGCCCGCGCCGGCGCCAAAGGCGCACATCTGGTCGCTGCCGTGGGCAATGATGGGACCGAGAATATGCCGCGCTATCCGGCCGCCTATCCCGGCGTTATCGGCGTCACCGCGGTCGATGCGCGAGGGGCGGCGTTGCCGCAGGCCAATCGCGGCGCCTTCGTGGCCTTGTCGGCTCCC
>DASYDA010000511.1:0-1752 GCA_036499865.1 Dongiaceae bacterium
CGAAGTCGATCTCGCCGACCAGCAGCCGATCCTGTTCCAGGGCAACAAGGGCATCGAATGCCAGCCCAAAATCCGCGACGACACCGAGAACGCCTATTACGGCGGCTTCGTCAATCCGCAGGAGATCACCCTCGCATGTCACTGAAGTTGCGGTTTTTCCTAGCTGCGTTGGCGCTGTTGATCGTCGCCGCTATTTGGGCTCCAATGCGGGCTCAGGCCGATGACGGCGCCAATCCTTTCGGCGTCGGCGCCGGAAGCAACGACCAGAGCGCGGCGCCGGGCGATTCATCCGATCAGGCTCCCGCTGCGAAACCCTCGCTGTTGCGACGGGTCGGCACCCAGGTGATCATGCTGGAATCGCGGATCAATCGCACGATCAACGCCCAGCTCATTGAAATCAAGGATGGCGGCCATCCTTGGGCGCTCTGGGGCGGGCTGGTGATCGGCCTTCTCTACGGCATCTTCCATGCCCTCGGGCCCGGCCACGGCAAGACGGTGATCGTCGGCTATTTCCTCGGCCATCATGCGCGGCCCTGGCGCGGCGTGGTGATGGCGAGCTGGATCTCGATCAGCCATGTGATCGGCGCCATCGTCATCGTCTTCGTCGTCCATACCATCTTGTCGCGGAGCCTGGCTTCGCCGGTGGATGAGGTCGACGGCCTCAGGGTCTTCAGCTATGCCGCCATCCTCCTGATCGGCCTCTTCATGCTCTATTCGGCCCTGCGCGGCGGGCATTCGCATGCCCACGCGCATGGTCATGAAGGCCACGACCACGGCCATGTTCACGGTCCGGCCTGCGCCCATGTGCCGGGAGCCGGGCGGCAGCAGGGGATCTTGGGCATCGCTGCCGGTTTCATTCCCTGTTCGGGCGCCACCCTGATCCTGGTTTTCGCGCTCACCAACGGCATCATCCTCAGCGGAATCGCCATGACCCTGGCCATCGCGGTCGGCATGGCGATGACACTTTCGGTGATGGGCGTCACCAGCATCCTGGTGCGGCGTCAGCTTGAAGTGCGGTTGCCGGAAAGGACCCTGACGACCCGCGCCTTCAGCCTTGCCGGACCGATTCTCGTCACCCTGATCGGCGCCGTTCTGCTCAGCGGCTCGCTGCTCTTGCCCGCCACATATTAACCATCTGAATTTTCGACATAAAATCGCAATCTATCCGCTTAACCGCCGGAGGGGGCGATGATTGTTTCCGCGGGTCACTCCTGCTAGAAGGAGGCGAAACCAGCCGACTCTGATGGATTCCCGCCGGAGCCCGTCGGCCAATGGAGAAACCGGATGACGCGCCGCCGCCGCATCTATGAGGGCAAGGCCAAGGTTCTGTTCGAAGGACCGGAGCCGGGGACCCTGGTGCAGTACTTCAAGGACGACGCCTCCGCCTTCAACAATCAGAAGAAGGGCACGATCACCGGCAAGGGCGTGCTCAACAACCGCATCTCCGAATATCTGATGACCAAGCTCGGCGAGATCGGCGTGCCGACGCATTTCGTCCGCCGGCTCAACATGCGCGAGCAGCTGGTGCGCGAGGTGGAGATCATCCCGCTGGAAGTCGTGGTGCGGAACGTGGTGGCGGGCTCGCTCTCCAAGCGCTTCGGCATGCCGGAGGGGACGCAGCTCCCGCGCTCCATCGTCGAGTACTATTACAAATCCGACGAGCTCAGCGATCCGATGGTCTCGGAAGAGCACATCACGGCCTTCGGCTGGGCGACGCCGCAGGATCTCGACGAGATCCTCGCCATGGCGCTC
>DASYDA010000512.1:0-7549 GCA_036499865.1 Dongiaceae bacterium
GTGGTCGGCGATCCCGCGGTGAAGCTCGGCATCCAGGTGAAGATGGATATTCCGGTCTCCACGGTCGGCGCCGACCGGCTCGCCAATGCGGTGGGCGGGCATATCACCTATAAGAAACCGCTGGTGATCGTTGATTTCGGCACCGCAACCACTTTCGATGTCGCGGACGGCGAGGGGAACTATCTCGGCGGCGCCATCGCACCGGGCATCAACCTCAGCGTCGAGATCCTGCACAGCGCCACCGCCATGCTGCCGCGGATCGCCGTTGAGCGTCCCAAGCGCGTCATCGGCAAAAGCACCACCGAAGCCATGCAATCCGGGATCTTTTGGGGCTATGTGGGATTAGTGGAAGGCATGGTGCGGCGGATCACCGAGGAGTTCGGGAGCGAACTGGCGATCATCGCGACCGGCGGCCTGGCGCCGCTCTTCGTCGGCGTGACGCCGGTCATCCAACATCTCGACCCGGAGATCACCATGCGCGGCCTCGTCGAAATCCACCGCCGCAATCGGAAATGAAATTGATCGGATCCTATATAGACTCGTCATCCTCCGCGAAGGCGGAGGATCCAAGCCTTTGCGGCCGTCATACGAAAGAAAGTCGTGGATGGTCCGCCTGCGCGGACCATGACGATCCGGTATGGGCGTGATGGCTAAGACGGACTCACACAAGCCCGGTGCTGACGAGCTGCTGTTCCTGCCCTTGGGCGGTTCCGGTGAGATCGGCATGAATCTCAATCTTTACGGTCATGCCGGCAAATGGCTGATGATCGATCTCGGCGTCACTTTCGGTGGCGACGAGACGCCCAGCATCGAAGTGATCATGCCCGACCCGGCATTCATCAACGAACGCGTGCAGGACCTGGCCGGCCTGGTGCTGACCCATGCCCATGAAGATCATATCGGCGCCGTGCCTTATCTCTGGCCCAAGTTGCAATGCCCGATGTATGCGACGCCGTTCACCGCTTCGGTGCTGCGCCGCAAATTGCGGGAGGCCGGGCTGGAGGGAAAAGCGAAGATCACCGAGATCCCGATGTCGGGCAAGTTCTCGATCGGGCCCTTCGAGCTGGAACTGATTACGCTCACCCATTCCATCCCCGAGCCCAACGCCGTGGTGGTGCGCACCAAGCTGGGCACGGTGCTGCATACCGGCGATTGGAAGCTCGATCCCGAACCCATCATCGGCGAGAGCACCGATGAAGCGGCGCTTCGAAAACTCGGCTCCGGCGACGTCCTTGCCATGGTCTGCGATTCCACGAATGTCTTCGTGGAAGGCCAGTCCGGCTCCGAGGCCGATGTCAAACGGTCGATGACCGATCTGATCGGGCGGCTTGAGGGCCGCGTCCTGGTCGGCTGCTTCGCCAGCAATGTCGCGCGCCTCCATACGATCACCCAGGCCGCCATGGCGCATGATCGTCAGGTGGCGCTGGTCGGCCGCTCGCTCTGGCGCATGACCGAGGCGGCGCGGGAAAACGGCTATCTCACCGATCTTCCGGAATTCATCGAAGAGCATGATGTCGGATTCTTTCCGCGGGAAAAAATCCTGATGATCTGCACCGGCAGCCAGGGCGAGCCGCGCGCCGCCTTGTCCCGCATCGCCAAGGGTGAGCATCCGCATGTGGAGGTGGAGGAGGGGGATGCCGTGGTCTTCTCGTCACGAATGATCCCCGGGAATGAGAAAGCGATCTCCCGCCTGCAGAACGATCTCACCTATAAAGGTGTCGAGGTCATCACCGATCGCGACGAGGATATCCATGTCTCCGGACATCCGGCGCGCGACGAGCTGGCCGAGATGTATCAATGGGTCCGCCCGCGGATCGCGATACCGGTGCATGGCGAGGCCCGGCATATCCGGGAACATGCGGCCTTCGCCCGGCAATGCCAGGTGCCCCAGGCGATCGGCGCCGAGAACGGCGCCATCATCCGTCTGGCTCCCGGCCCGGCCGAGATCATCGCCCGGGTGCCGAGCGGGCGGCTGGGCCTCGACGGCAAGTCTCTGGTGCCGATGACCAGCGAGGTGGTTCGCCACCGCCACCGGCTGGGCTATAACGGCGTCATCATGATTTCGCTGGTGATGAACTGGCGCGGCGATCTTGTCGCAGATCCCCAGGTCACGCTGGAAGGTCTCCTCGAAGGTGACGCCGAATCTGACGCCAAGAACAGCATCTCCGACGCCGCCGCCGAAGCCGTCGAGAACCTCTCCGCCGCCAAGCTGGAAAACGACGGCGAGATCGCCGAAGCCGCACGATTGGCCGCCCGCCGCTGGTTCCACAAGAACCACGACAAGAAGCCGATCACCCGGGTCCACGTCATCCGGGTTTGATGCCGCTGGCGCGACGTCCCGTGAGGAGTCATGCTGTCCGGACTATGATCCATCGCCTGAAACCCCTCGTGACGGCTGCCATATTGATATGCCTTTCCGGCTGGGCCTCGCCGGCCGTCGCGGATATCGCGGTCAGCCGACAGGATTGCGACCGGCTGGTGAAGTACCAGGAGCCGCCGGGTGTCGAATACCAGCCCGGTATCGATGCCCATGGCGAACCGGTGGTGCCGGCGGACATCAATGGCGGAGCCAATATCCAGCTTCCTCAGACCATCGTCATTCCCGTCGAAGTGCTGATCCGGAAATACGCCTTCATCCCGCCGGGTTCTCCGCTTCGGCAATCCAAGGCCGAGCTTGGCGTCATCACCGTGACCGGCGATGAGGTGCTCTATAACGGCCAGCCGCTCACCGATCAGGACGAGGCGGCCCTGGCAGCCGTCTGCCGGGATCAGCTTCCCTATAAGTAAGCCGGATAAGACCTTGGATTTGCCGCATTTACCGACCATAGACAGTGCCGTGCGGTTTGCCTAAATTCGCGGGCTGACTGCCCGCCGAAGCCGTTTTTTCCAAGGATCCCCGAACCGATGCGCTCCTCTCAGTTTTTCCTGCCCACTCTGCGTGAAAACCCCGCCGAGGCGCAGATCGTCTCGCATCGCTTGATGCTGCGAGCCGGTATGGTCCGGCAGACCAGCGCCGGCATCTATTCGTGGCTGCCGCTCGGCTTCCGGGTGCTGAAGAACATCGAGCGCATCGTCCGCGAGGAGCAGGATGCGGCCGGCTGCCAGGAAGTGCTGATGCCGACCATCCAGTCGGCCGACCTCTGGAAGGAATCCGGCCGCTACGAGGCCTATGGCAAGGAAATGCTGAGGATCATGGACCGGCACGACCGGGAGATGCTCTACGGCCCGACCAACGAAGAGGTGATTACCGACATTTTCCGGAACGGCGCCAAGAGCTATCGCGACGTGCCGAAGCTGCTCTATCACATCCAGTGGAAGTTCCGCGACGAGGTGCGTCCCCGTTTCGGCGTGATGCGCGGCCGCGAGTTCCTGATGAAGGACGCCTATTCCTTTGACCTTGACTACGCCGGGGCGAAGCGCGCCTACAACAAGATGTTCGTTTCCTATCTGCGCACCTTCGCCCGCATGGGGCTGAAGGCGATCCCGATGGCGGCCGATACCGGCCCGATCGGTGGCGACCTCAGCCATGAATTCATCATCCTCGCCGATACCGGCGAGAGTGCCGTCTTCTGCGACAAGAGCTTCATCGAGCGCGATGTGCTCTCGATGGACATCGACTATGACAGCGATCTCGAACCGATTGTGCAGGACTGGATCAAGGACTACGCGGCGACCGACGAGAAGCACGATGCCAAGCGCTTCGAGAGCATCGCAGCCGATCGTCGGCTGGAAGCGCGCGGCATCGAGGTCGGCCATATCTTCTATTTTGGCACCAAATATTCCGAACCGCTGCGGGCCCAGGTGCAGAACCAGGACGGCCAGACCGTGGCCGTTCATATGGGTTCCTACGGCATCGGCGTGTCGCGCCTGGTTGGCGCCATCATCGAAGCCAGCCACGACGGCAAAGGCATCATCTGGCCGGAAAGCGTAGCGCCGTTCCAGGTCGGCCTCGTCAACCTGAAGGTCTCCGACGCCGCCTGCACCAAGCTCTGCGACGACATCTACGGCAAGCTCGGCAATGCCAAGGTCGAGATCCTCTATGACGACCGCGATATCCGCGCCGGCGAGAAGTTCGCCGAGATGGATCTGATCGGCTTGCCGTGGCAGATGGTGGTGGGTCCCCGCGGCGCTGCCAATGGCATGGTGGAGTTCACCAACCGGGCGACCGGCGAGAAGCAGGAATTGTCGGCCGAAACGGCGATCTCCCGGTTGGCAAAATGATCTTCAACGCCTTCGAGCGCATGGTGGCGATGCGCTATTTGCGCGCGCGCCGCCAGGAAGGGTTTATCTCCGTCATCGCCGGTTTCTCTCTGCTCGGCATTGCGCTCGGCGTCGGTACATTGATCGTCGTCATGTCGGTCATGAACGGCTTTCATGTCGAGCTCTTGAACAAGATCCTCGGCTTCAACTCGCATCTGGACATGTCCAGCAGCGGCGGCGTCGCCGATTACGACAATATCGCAACGAAGATTCGCCAATTGCCCACCGTCGCCTCCGTCACCCCGACGGTGCAGGGGCAGGTCTTCACCACGGGTACGCGTGGCTCCGGAGCGGGCGCGCTCGTTAAAGGAATCCGCCAGAACGATTTGAAGGCCCGGCAGCTCATTGCCCAGAGCATCGTCGCCGGCTCGCTCAACGATTTCGTCGCTGACGACGATGTGGCCGTTATCGGCGAACGGTTATCGGAGGCGATCGGCGTCGGTATCGGCGGCGAGCTCACCGTGATCTCGCCTCAGATGAAGACTACGCTGATGGGTCCCATCCCGCGCATCAAGACCTATCGCGTGGTGGCGCTCTTCGATGTCGGGATGACCCAATACGACAGCGGTATCATCTTCATTCCCCTGGAATCGAGCCAGATCTATTTCCAGGTCAAGAATGCCGTCACCGATATCGAGGTGATGGCCAAGAATATCGACGATGTCGCCAAGCTGAAGCCGACGATCTGCAACGCACTCGGCGGGCACTTCGTTTACGACGTGCGACAGACCGCCTTATGCTCGACGTCGAATGGCGTGCAATACATAATCGGCGACTGGGAACAGGCCAATTCCGACTTCTTCACCGCCGTCGAAGTCGAACGCAACGTGATGTTCCTGATCCTGACCCTGATCATCGTGGTCGCGGCCTTCAACATCATCTCCGGCCAGATTATGATGGTGAAGGACAAGGGCCGGAACATCGCGATCATGCGCACCATGGGCGCCACGCGGGGTATGATCCTGCGCATCTTCCTGCTTTCCGGCGCCAGCATCGGCATCGTGGGGACGGCGCTCGGCTGCCTGCTCGGCATGGCCTTCGCCTATAACATCGACACCATCCGGCATTGGCTGGAGGACATCACCGGCACCTCGATCTTCAACGCCACGATCTATTTCCTCTCCAAGCTGCCGGCGATCGTTGACCCGATGGAAGTCGGATTGATCTCCTTGATGTCGCTGGTTCTGACGTTGCTCGCCTCGATTTATCCCGCCTGGCGCGCCGCCCGGCTGGATCCGGTGGAGGCGCTGCGCTATGAGTGATGCACCGGTCCTCGAATTGCGGGGCATTCGCCAGAGCTTCCCGGAGGCCGGCGGCGGCCGCCTGGAGGTTATCCGCGAAGCCAACCTGGAACTGCATCCGGGTGAAATGGTGGCCCTGATCGGCCCGTCGGGTGCCGGCAAGTCCACCTTGCTGCATATCACCGGCATGCTGGAAAAAGCGGAGGCGGGCGATGTCGTCGTGGCCGGCCAGTCCACCACCAGCATGTCCGACGACCGGCGCACCGCCCTGCGGCGAAGCGCCATGGGCTTCGTTTACCAGTATCACCACCTCCTGCCGGAATTCTCCGCGCTGGAGAATGTCGTCATTCCACAAATGATCGCCGGCAAATCCCGCGCCGCGGCAAGGCCGCGCGCCGCGGAGCTTTTGGGAAAGGTGGGTCTCGCGCCGCGGCTTGAACATCGGCCGGGGAAGCTTTCCGGTGGCGAGCAGCAACGGGTGGCGATCGCGCGCGCCTTGGCGAATGCACCGCGCATTCTTCTGGCGGATGAGCCCACCGGCAATCTCGACATCCACACCGCGGATGATGTCTTCGCCATGCTCGCGGATCTCGTGCGGGATTTTAAAGTGGCGGCATTGATCGCCACACATAATCTGGAGATTGCTCAGCGGATGGACCGGGTGGTGACGTTGCGCGATGGCGTGCTCAGTCCCGGTTAAAACCACGGCCGCTCTGTAAATTGAGATCGCCGCGAATCTGACATTATTCGGTCATCTAGCCCGCTTATCCTCACAAGGCCTGGGCCAAGTCATCTGCTTGGCCGCCTGTGTGTAGGGAGAATTGCTCGATGAATAAACCGTTCGCCGCCTCGCGCCGCACCACCTTGAAAATCCTCGCCGGTGCGCCCCTGCTGCCGCTGGCTGGAGGAACGTCCTTCATGTTCGCCAGCAGCCCGGCTTTCGCGGCTTCCGTTGCGTCTGCGGCGTTCTCCCCGATGTCTGCGCCCAATCTGGACAATCCGGCCGATATGGCGAAGACCACCGTGGGATCGAGCGTCAGCGTGAAATACGACGACGGCAAGACCCAGGATTTCAAGCTGGCCTATGAGCCGTTCTTCGTCACCGGCACCGAAGTGCCGGACGGAAAGGGCGGCACGCTGATCGCCGGCGGCTATCTCGACATCAACGGCAAGCCGATCCTCGATCCCTCGTCGAAGGAAGAGACGAAACCGCAATTCTTCTCCGATTGCCCGGACGGAATGAGCCTCATCAAACTCGACAAACCGACCGTCGAAGGCGTCAAGGGCAACACCGTCTTCGCCGTGGTGCAGTTCGAGTACATCACCGAGAACGCGGCGCATGAAGACATGTATGGCAAGCTGCCGGCGCCGATCGCCGTGCTGACCCTGGATCAGGACAAGAGCAACGGCCGCCTCAGCCTGGTGAAATATTCGCCGGTCGATACATCGCCGGCAAACGGCCTCTGGATCACCTGCGGCGCCAGCCTGTCTCCCTGGAACACCCATATCTCCAGCGAGGAATACGAGCCGGACGCGACGAAGATCGATAGCGACGAGGAATTCCAGGCTTTCAGCCAGAACCTCTATGGCGATCCGAAGAAGGCCAATCCCTATCACTACAACCATATCCCGGAAGTCACCGTGAATGCGGACGGCACCGGCACCCTGGTGAAGCACTACTGCCTCGGCCGCATCTCGCATGAGCTCATCCAGATCATGCCGGACGAGCGGACCGCGCTGATGGGCGATGACGCCACCAATGGCGGCCTCTTCATGTTCGTGGCCGACAAGGCGCGGGACTTGAGCGCCGGCACGCTCTATGTCGGGAAGTGGCATCAGAAGACGTCGGAAAACGGCGGCTCGGCGGATCTCACCTGGATCAATCTCGGCCAGGCCACCAGCGACGAGATCAAGGCGCTGGCCGACAAGCTGAAGGCCGCCGATATCGTCGAGGCGAAGTCGAAGGATCCGAGCGATCCCAGCTTCACCAAGATCCCGTTCAACGGCAAGCCGAGCTGGGTCAAGTTCGTGCCCGGCCAGGAAAAGGC
>DASYDA010000513.1:0-8070 GCA_036499865.1 Dongiaceae bacterium
GCGCCACCCGATATCCTTGCCCATCCACCACCCGGCCACGGTCGGCAGATCGTGGGTCGTCGTCATGGCAACGGCCGACTGACGCCATCGCTTGGGGGGACGGAATTGTCTGCCGTCGCGCTCGAACCAGAGCAGCTGCATGCCTTTGATATCGAACTCGGACAGGCGATCGCGGAATCCCTCCGGCACGGTTCCCAGATCTTCGCCCAGGACCATCGCCCCGGCACGATGCGCCTCAAGAGCGACCAACCGCAGCAAATCCGCCATGGGATACCGGATATAGGCGCCCGCGGCCGGATCGGCATCATCGGGCACGACCCATAGACGCTGCAAACCGAGGATATGATCGATACGGATGCCGCCCGCATCGGATAGCGAGCGCCGAAGCAATTCGATGAATGCCCGGTATCCCTCGGCTGCGATTCCGCTGGGACTGAAAGTCGTCACGCCCCATTTCTGTCCCAGCGGATTGAACGCGTCCGGCGGCGAACCGATGGAAGCACCTGTCAGCAGGCGTTCCGGATTGCTCCAGGCTTCGCTGCCGCCGCCATCGGCGCCGACCGCGATGTCCTTGATGATCCCGATGCGCATTCCGCCTTGCGCCGCGGCTTCGGCAGCCTCACGGAACTGCTTTGCCGCCAGCCATTGCAGAAATATGTGGAACGCGACTTCGTCGGTGTGTTCGCGCGCCAGGCGCTTTACAGCTGCGGCATCGAGGTGGCGAAACTCGGCGGGCCAATCGCGCCAATGCCAGAGCTTGGAATCGCGGCCATAGAGCAATGCATGGCACGTCTCGAAGACGGCATGCGCCAGCAATTCAGCCCCGCCGGAGCGGCGAAAGATCTGAAAGTCCCGGCCGGCGGGATTGCCATCCTGTAGGGTACCGGCGCCCAACACCTGCTGGTACAGCCTTCTCAAGCGATCGAGCCGGCGCCGCGAGGCGCCCGGCCAGTCGACCAGCGATACCTTGTCCGCCTGCCGGCTCGAGATGCGATTGATTGCAACACCGAGCATCGCAGCGGCTGCGTCGACATCGATATGCAGCACGTTGAGCCAGAGCCGGCTCGATGGCGCATAGGGGCTGAATCGGGAAAGGTCCGCGGAGAACTGAGCATGGAGTGGGCTGACGGCCACAGCACTGGCACCGGACGCCGCACACGACGCCACCAGATCGCGCAGCGCGGCATAGCCGGCAATACCGCCGTCACCGGGGCGGTAAAGGGAATAAAGCTGGGCCGAGAGGCCCCATGATCGCGGCGCTGGATCGGCCGGTCCTTGCTGACGGCGGGGCGCGACAGCGAGAGTGATTTCCCGCCTTCCAATTGAAATACGATGATAACCGGCTTCATGCGGTGCCCGGGCGGTCAAGCCTCCGGCACCGGCCCTCGTCTCCAACCTGATTACATGAGGACCGCTTTCCGGGGTGAGTCGGACCCGTGACGCATCCCGCGGATCAACGGGCAGATGGAAAGCTTCTCCGGCCGTCGCCGTGATCAGAACCGGCACCACTGATTGCACCGGCCCGCGGGCGGTGCCCACTACACCCAGCAATGCACGCAAGGTATCGATCGAGACCTTGCGCGCGCGGCCATGACTGTCCTGCCAGTCAGTCACGACACCGGCCGCGCGCGCGAGGCGGAGCGTCTCGCGATCGCTGGTCATTGCGGCTCGTCTAACAAGGCGACAAAGGAATGGCGGGGCAATATGCCCTGCTGCGCCGCCGCGTTCTCGCCGCAGGCGAAGAGTTTCCGACCCTGGGGCTGCTGAAAGGCCACCCCTTCGGCGCCGAAATTCATGGCGAGCGTGAGTTTTGCACCATCGCCCAATACCCAGCGAGCAAGCAGGGCTGCCGCATTCAGCACTTCCGCGCCTTCGGAACGCGCACCGACGAGCCGCGGCACAATGACGGAGCGGCGCAGTTTCAGCAGTTCCCGATAGAAGGATTGCCAATCTTCCGCCCAATCGCCGGCGTCTTCGGCAAACCGGCTGGATGCGAAGGTGCTTTCCCGATTGGGATCGGGTATCCCGCTTTGGGCCTCATCCGTCGCGAAAGCCGGAAACTTCCCGAACTCACGGCGGCGCCCGTCGCGCACCGCTTTCGCCAGGTCTCCGGAATAATTCGTGAAGAAAAGGAATGGCTCTCGAGCACCTCTTTCCTCGCCCATGAACAGCAGCGGTATCTGCGGCGCGAGCAGGAGCACGGCGACGCCGACACGCAGCACATCGCGATCGGCGATGGCCGCCAGCCGGTCACCGAAGGCGCGATTCCCGACCTGATCATGATTCTGCAGGAAAAAGACGAAGCGTGTCGGCGGCAGGTGGCCGCTCGACGCGCCGCGACGGGCACCCTCTCGGTATTCCGAAGGGTCGCCCTGGAAAGCGAAGCCCTCAGCCAGGCAGCGCGCCAGCATATAGGCGGGCGCTTTGGCGTAATCGGAGTAATAGCCTTCCGTTTCGCCGGTAATCAGCACATGAGCGGCGTGATGCGCATCGTCGTTCCATTGCGCGGAAAACGCCTCATCGAGCAGGCCGGCATCGTTATTGTCGTTCTCGAGGACGAGATGTATCTCGCGACGGCCACGGAACCAATCCTTGACGGAATGGGATAGTTCGATGAGCCAATTCCGTTCCGGAATGGCATGAACCGCATCGAGGCGGAGTCCATCGAACTGGAACTCCTCCAGCCAGTAGAGCGCATTCTCGATGAAGAAACGGCGCACGACCGGATGCTTGAAATCGAGCGCCGATCCCCATGGCGTGTGAATGTCCGGCCGGAAGAAAGCAGAGGCATAGCTGTTGAGATAGTTCCCTTCCGGACCGAAGTGGTTATAGACGACGTCCTGGATCATCATCAGCCCGAGATCATGGGCACGGTCGATCAAAGCCTTCAGATCGTCGGGAGAGCCATAGCTCGCCTCCGGCGCGAAGGGCAGAACGCCGTCATAACCCCAATTTCGCGAGCCAGGAAACTCGGCAACGGGCATCAGTTCGACGGCGGTGATTCCGAGATCGGCCAGCCCCGGCAGCCGCTCGGCAAAAGCGCGATACCCGCCGGCGAGGCCGATATGGGCTTCATACAATATCGTTTCGTGCCAAGGCCGCCCGCGCCAATCCGCGTTGCGCCAGGAATAGGAAGCCGGATCGACAACGATGCTATATCCCGCAACGTCCTCTTGTTGCGCACGAGAGGCTGGATCGGGGACCGCCAGATCGGGTGAGAGGCGGTAGCGGTAGCGGGTTCCTGGACCGCAGTGTGCCTCCAGGCGAAACCACCCTTCTTCTTCCTTTATCATGGGCTGAGGCGCCCGGCCTTCGATCTCCAAGGCAACGCTGTTGCGGTCGGGCGCCCAGAATTGAAAGCGCGTACGGCCGTCGTCGATCGGTGCGGCGCCATGCGAAAGCGGAACGGCATGGCGCGTGGCCATTGCTATGCGTCCACGCGAGCCGCCAGCAATATCGCGCTGCCCGCGGCAACCTCGATATTCTCGGATGTCATCATTTCAACGGCTCTGTCCGGCACGTTCGTATCGAGCTCGACGATCCAGGTGAGCGCAGGCTTCGGAATCAGGAATGTGCTGCCTTCCTTGGAAGCATTCATCAGTATCAGCGTCGCTTCGATGGTTCCGTTACCACCCGTATTGCTTCCGACCCGGCGCAATGCCAGGAGGCGACGTTCGGGGTCGCTCCACTCCGCCGGTTCCATCGGCGTTCCCTTCTCGCTGAACCACTGGATATCAAGAAGGCCGGGAGCAATTTCGTTCCGCCCGTGCAAGAACCGATCGCCATGCAATGTTGGGTGCCCTTTCCGCAAGGCAATCAGACGGGCCACGAACTTCTCCAGTTCCAGGTTCTCCGGCGATCCTGCCAGGTCCCAATCGAACCAGGAGATCTCATTGTCCTGACAATAGGCATTGTTGTTGCCGGATTGGGTGCGGCCCGTTTCATCGCCGGCAAGCAGCATCGGCGTTCCCAGCGAGAAGAAGAGCGTTGCCAGCATCGCGCGCTTGGCCTTCTGCCGCAGGGCGAGAATATCGGGTTCGTCGGTCGGGCCTTCGACACCCCAATTCGCGCTGAAATTCTCTCCATGCCCGTCCTTGTCGTCTTCGAGATTCGCTTCGTTGTGCTTGGTCTGGTAGCTGACCACATCTTGCAAGGTGAAGCCGTCATGCGCCGCCAGGAAGTTCACGGAAGCCCAAGGCCTACGCTTATGGTGATCGAAGAAATCCCCCGAACCGACCAGTCGCGCCGCGAGTTCGGGACATTGATGCGAATCGCCTCTCCAGAACCGCCGCACGCAATCCCGATACTTGTCGTTCCATTCGGAAAATCCCGGCGGATGATTGCCGAGCTGATAACCGCCGGGACCGACATCCCACGGCTCGGAAATGAGCTTCAGCCGCGAGAGCACGGGATCTTGCCGGATCGCATCGAAGAATCCGGAACCCGGATCGAAACCTGTCCCCTCCCGCCCCAGATTCGCCCCGAGGTCGAAGCGGAATCCATCGACATGAAAAGCGTCCACCCAATACCGCATGGAATCCATCACCATCTGCAGAACGCGCGGATGGGAGAGATTGAGCGTGTTGCCGACCCCGGTGTCGTTGATGAGATGGCGTTCGTCGCCGGGCACCAGACGGTAGTAGCTGGCGTGATCCAAGCCGCGCAGTGAAAGTGTCGGCCCGAGCTCGTTTCCCTCGCAGGTGTGGTTATAAACGACATCGAGGATGACTTCGATTCCGGCGGCATGCAGCCGGCGAACGGCAGTCTGGATTTCCGTGAGCGACCCGTCCGAGAGATAGGCTTTCTCCGGCGCAAAATAGGCCAGCGTGTTATAGCCCCAATAATTCGTCAGGCCCCGCTTGATCAGGAAATGATCGTTCAGAAAGGCGTGGATCGGCATGAGTTCGACGGCGGTAACGCCGAGTTTGACCAGGCGTTCGATCGACTGCCAATCCGCCAGGGCCGAAAAAGTACCGCGTTCGTGGCTCGGCAGATCGCCGCGCTGCATGCTGTACCCACGGACATGGAGTTCGTAGATTACGCTCTGCGACGAGGGAACACTGGGGGAGTGATCGTCGCCCCAATTGAATCCCGACTCCGTGACGACGGCTTTCGGCATCGCCGCGGCGCTGTCCCGCCGGTCGAAGGAGAGATCGCCGCGTGTGCTGCCGACATGGTAGCCGAACAGCGCATCGGACCATTTCACATCGCCGATCAGCTTTCGCGCATAAGGGTCCAGCAGGAGTTTGTGGGAGTTGAACCGGTGACCGTTCCTCGGAGTGTAGCTGCCATGCGCCCGGTAGCCGTAAACCACGCCGGGTTTGGCGCCGGGCAGATAGCCGTGCCAGACTTCGTCGGTGCATTCCGACATTTGCAACCGGGCAATCTCGCGCCTCCCGGATGTGTCAAACACGCAAAGATCGATCCGATCTGCATTCGCAGAGAAGACGGCGAAATTGACGCCCAACCCGTCCCAGGTGGCGCCGAGCGGGTCGGGCCTGCCCGGCTCCAATTTATCCGGAAATCGCGCCATCTTTATTCGGGCTGCAGGAACAAGGTCGCCAGGGGGGGCAGCATGAGCTGAAGCGACATCTCATAGCCATGGCTAGCGACCGATTGGGTCTCGATGGCCCCGCCATTGCCAAGATTGGAACCGCCATAGATATCGGCGTCGGTATTTATTTTTTCTCGCCATTTGCCTCCGAGCGGCACGCCAATTCGGTAATCGGCTCGCGGCGTCGACGTGAAGTTGCAGACGGCCAGCACCGGCCTCCGATCGTCTTCGGAACCGCGCCGCAGGAAAGCGAAGATGCTTTGTCCGCGATCGTCGCCGACGATCCATCGGAAGCCGGATGCCTCGGTGTCGCGCCGATGAAGCGCCGGTTCGCCGGCATAAATTCGATTGAGGTCACGCACCAGGCGCTGGACGCCGCGATGGGGCGGATAATCCAGCAACGACCAGTTCACCTGCCAATCGTGATTCCATTCGTCACGCTCGGCGATCTCCGTGCCCATGAAGATGAGCTTCTTCCCGGGATGCGCCCACATGAACGAGAGGTAGGCGCGCAAGGTGGCGAAACGCTGCCAATCGTCGCCGGGCATGCGGCCCAGAATCGACCGCTTCCCATGCACCACTTCGTCATGCGACAGCGGCAGGGTGAACCTCTCCGAGAAAGCATAGATCAGGCCGAAAGTCATATCGTCATGGTGATAAGACCGATGGATCGACTCTCGTGAGACGTAGCGGAGCGTGTCGTTCATCCAGCCCATATTCCATTTGAAATGGAATCCCAGGCCGCCATCACCGACGCGGCGGGTGACGCCCGGCCAGGCGGTGGATTCCTCGGCAATCAACAGCCGATCCGGGAAATCGTGGCGGATGATCTCGGAAAGCTCCTGGAGGAACTGGACCGCCTCCAGATTCTCACGACCTCCGTAGACATTCGGGATCCATTCGCCGTGCTCGCGGCTGTAGTCGCGGTAGAGCATCGAAGCCACCGCATCCACCCTGAGCCCGTCGATATGGTAGACGCGCAGCCATTGCAGCGCGCTTGCGATCAGAAATCCGCGGACCTCGCGGCGGCCGAAATTGTAGATCAGGGTGTTCCAGTCGCGGTGAAAGCCCTCCCGGGGATCGCGATGTTCGTAGAGTTCGGTGCCGTCGAATGTCTCCAGCCCGTGGGCATCGTTGGGGAAATGACCGGGTACCCAATCGAGGATGATGCCGATATCGGCGCGATGGCAGGTATCGACAAAGGACGCAAAATCGGCGCAGGAACCGTGACGCGATGTCGGGGCGAAAAGGCCGAGCGGCTGGTATCCCCAGGAGCCGGAAAATGGATGCTCCATAACGGGCAGCAATTCGATATGGGTGAAGCCCATATCCTGCACATAAGGCACCAATCGCTCTCCGAGTTCGCGCCAGCTCAGCAAGCGGCCGTCCGGCCGAATCCAGGAGCCCGCATGGACTTCATAGATGCTGATCGGCGCTTCGAGCGATTGACGCGAGGCGCGTGCACGCTCCCAGCCACCGTCGGTCCAGGACAGCATGGAAAGATCGGCCACCATCGAGGCCGTGGCGGGGGGAATCTCGGCCCGCAACGCAACCGGGTCGGCCTTCAGCGGCAGCAATCCCCCATGCGAGCCGATGATCTCGTATTTGTAAATCGCACCAGGGCGAAGTCTCGGGATGAAAATCTCCCAGACTCCGGCGCTGTGCCGCAGCCGCATCGGATGGCGCCGCCCGTCCCATGAATTGAAATCGCCAACCACCGAGACGCGACGGGCATTGGGCGCCCAGACGGCGAACCGCACGCCCGGCACGCCGCCCAGTTCCATGACCTGTGCGCCAAGGCATTCGCCAAGGCGCCGATGGGTGCCTTCGCTGATGAGATGGAGATCAACGTCGCCAAGAAGCGTCCCGAAGGAATACGGGTCCTCCGTTTCCTCCACGGCCTGCGGCCATTTGATTCGAAGCTGATACGGCCCCGTCTCCTTGATCTCGGCGCCGAACACGCCGCCGGGGTGAATCTTCGGCAGCTCCCGGATGCTTGCCGAATCTCCCGCCGCGATTTCCACCGCTTCGGCGCCCGGCTGGAACGTGCGGATGACGGTACCATGGCGGCCGCGATGTGGACCCAGCACGCGGAAAGGATCGCCCAGCCTGCCATGGACCAGAGCATCCATTGTATCGGTATCGGGCGCCACGTCAGGCGTGATCCGGTTCAAGCTCATTCTCCAGGATTCTTTCGAGCAATGCGTTGAGGCCACGCAATGGAAACGCAAGCCAGGTCGGGCGGTTCTGCGATTCGTAACAAATTTCGTAAGCCGCCTTTTCGATCAGGAACAGAGTGAGCAGCGGATTCTCGAGGCCCGGCTGCAGCCATTTGCGCGGCGCTTCATCCAGCACGGCCTCGTATGCCTTGATGAAATCCTCGCCCGCCACGGAGGTGAACCGGCTCAGCAGATCACGCCAACGCTCATCAATATGCGGCGAAATCGATGTGTGGGCGTTGATCGCGGCCGCGGCGGCATAGTCGAAGGAGCGCAGCAGGCCAGCCACGTCTCGCA
>DASYDA010000514.1:0-3517 GCA_036499865.1 Dongiaceae bacterium
TCAGGCTCGCCACCTGTTTCGCGAGTTTGCCGCGCAGGGTTTCGGCAAAGGCCTTGCCGTTGATGACCTTCGCGTTCGCGGTTCCCGTCATGTCATTCATAATCCACTATTTCCTTTCCCAGCTATCCGCTTCGTACCAGCGATCGGAGACAATTTTTCGACCCCGATGGATTGCCCCGAATTTCGACCAGCTTGCGGTTTGCGGTTACGCCGGGGGCGACCGAAACCGCCGATTCGGCGACACCGGGCTTTTGCTTGCCAAGGCAGGGTGGCTGAGGCGGTTTCAGAACCCGTAGGCGTATTCGGCGAGCAGCCGCTGCAGGAAACCCAGCAGCAGGATCAGCACCACGGGGGAGATATCCAGGCCGCCGAAATTGGGCAGGATTCGCCGAATCGGCCGCAAAGCGGGCTCCGTCAGCTTATAGGCGGCATCCGCCACCATATAGACGAAGCGATTGCGGGTGTTGATCACGTTGAACGCGATCAGCCAGCTCATGACAACCTGGATGATCAGGATCCAGGTATAAATCCAGATGATATTGCTGATGAGCCAGACGACGGCATTCATGACGGAATGGTTTCCTTGCGGCTGCGCCTCGGCGGCGAACCTAAACAAGCTGGCCCCGGGGTGCAAGCTGCGCGCGAGACCGGGCGGCAGGCCGCCTGACAGGTTCCGGCGGGCGCTAAAATCCTCCGCCCGATCAAGGCGTTACCTTCTGCTTGACAGGGCGCCTCGCGGGCAACCATATTCCGCCCCGTTCCGCAAGGAACTTCCCAGCGGGTGGGCCCGTAGCTCAGTTGGGAGAGCGCCTCGTTCGCAATGAGGAGGTCGTCAGTTCGATTCTGATCGGGTCCACCAATCTCCGCCGGCCGATTTCCAAGCATATTGCAGCGTTACACGCCGGGTCGCATTCCGGCGACGGGGCATATTTGTGATCGGCCGGGAAGGATTTATTCACGATTCCGGCGGAAACTGTCGCCCTGCCTATTTGATCGGCAAAACGCGATATCATCGACATGAGCCAGACGAGACCGCGTCGTGCTGCCTAAACCGGCCGCACCGGCAACACCCATACCTTTCAAGCTGACCCGCAGCTTCGCGGCCGTCGCGGGGCTGATCATGGTCGTGGCCGCCCTCCTCCTCAGCGTCTTCCACTGGTATTGGTCGCTCGGCGAAATGGAGGCGATGGCGCAGCAGAACAACGTGAACGTCGCCCGCGTGCTCGCCAATCTGCTGTGGAGCCGGCATGCGGCGCTGCTGCAGGATCTTTCCGACGCCGATCCCGCGACCCTGCCGGCGCGGCCGGAGATCGCGACCTTGCGGGACGAGATCGCCGCGTTCACCCACAATGCGCCGGTCTACCGGGTCAAGATCTACGACCGCGACGGCCATACGATCTTCTCGACGAAGCCGTCGCAGATCGGCAAGGACGAAAGCCACGACGAGGGCTTTCAATCGGCCCTCAAGGGCATCGTCGCCAACGAGCTCGCCCGCGCCAACACCTTCAGCGTCTTCGAATCCACGGTGGTGCATCGCGATCTGCTTTCCAGCTACGTCCCGATCTATCGCGACGATGCGGGCAGCGAGATCATCGGCGTTTTCGAGGTCTATGACGACGTGACCGACTTCCTGCGCGACATCGACCGCGACATCGCCTCGCAGATCGGCCTCGTGATCCTGACCGCCGGGATCGTCTATCTGGCCTTGATCGGCTATGTCCGGCATGGCGATCGCCTGCTGCACCAGGAACACACGCGGTCACTGGCGCTGGTGCAGAATGTCGCCCGCGCGGAAGCCGCCAGCAAGGCGAAGTCGCAATTCCTCGCCAATATGAGTCATGAGCTGCGGACGCCGCTGAACTCCGTCATCGGCTTTGCCGACCTTCTGATTTCTGAGAGCCATGGACCGCTCGGCGATGCGCGCTATCGCGACTATGCACGGGAAATCGGCAGTGGTGGGCGCAATCTCTTGACCGTGATCAGCAATACCATGGATCTCAGCAAGATCGAGCTCGGGGCTGCCGAAGTGTCCCTGCGGCCCATCGAACCGCAAAATGTGATCGAGAGCGTCACATGCATGCTGGCTGCGCAAATCGCGGAATCCGGCGTGACGGTGAATATTGCGGTGCCGTCGGGCTTTCCGCCCCTGGTGACCGACGAGAGGCGGTTGCGGCAGATTCTCGCCAACCTGCTTTCGAATGCCGTGAAGTTCACCCGGGAAGGCGGGCAGGTCACGATCGGCGTAGCCGTTACGTCCGGAGACACGGTTCAATTCGAGATCGCCGATACCGGCATCGGCATGGCGGCCGAAGATATTCCCGCCGCTCTTGCGGCCTTCGGGCAGATCGATTCCGCGCTCAACCGGCGTTATCAGGGCGCCGGACTCGGCCTCACCCTTGCCAAAGGATTGACCGAGCTTCTTGGCGGCATGCTCGACATATCCAGCAAGCCCGGCGCGGGCACGACCGTCCGCGTCACACTGCCTGCCGCATCGGCGGAAGCCAGGTTGGCGGCGGAATAGTTCAGTCTTCCTCAGCCAGAGTCCGCGTGTTGGATTCCGCGAGGGCGATCGCTTCGCTCAGCAATTGCAGAATTCGGACATTATTGTCCAACACCTGCCGCGCCTCCTTGCGTGGATCGCCGGCATATTTCTGCAGGCGGTGGATGATGTCATTGCGGATCGTCAGCAGCACCGCTTCGGTGGTGTAGCCTTTCGGATTCTGCTCGGAAACCAGCAGATTGGTCATGATTCCGGTCCATGGCGGTTGGTTGTTGCGCCCCGCCAGCGTGACCCAGCGGTGTTAAGGCGGGGTTAACATGTGACCGCAGTCACGGCGCGGCCAATCTCAGCTTTCGCGATCGACAGCGGCGATATAGATCGCGCTATTCTCTGTGGGGCTATTTTCTAGGAGAAATATTATGAGCGGACGTCTGCTGCGTATCGCCGTGCTGTATTGGGTCATTGCCGTCGCCTGGGGCGTCTATATGGGTTCGAAGGAAGACTTCACCGACATCCCGGTGCATGCCCATCTCAATCTCCTCGGCTGGGTCAGCCTGGCATTGTGCGGGTTGATTTATGTCGTGATGCCGCGGCTCGCGGAAACCCGGCTCGCCCAGCTGCATTTCTGGCTGCACAATCTGGGACTGCCGCCGCTGATGGTGGGCGTATGGCTGATCGTCCATGGCCACACCGATATCGGCGGTCCCATTGCCGGGATCTTCTCCATCGTGATGCTGCTGGGAATCATCGCCTTTGCCGGAAATATCTGGTTCGGCCGGATCCCGAACCGGGCTGAGAACGCGGCAATCGCCCAGGCATAGCTCCGGCTTAACCGTCCTTATCCGCCGCCTGTTCGATCCGTTCCATATCGGCATCGCTGAAACCGAAGTGATGGCCGATCTCATGGATCAGCAGGTGGCGGACGAGATCCTCGAAGGGCATCTCGCCTTCAGCCCACCAATCGAGCATCGGCCGGCGGAACAGCAGCACGGTATCGAGATGCTGCGCCGTTTCAGC
>DASYDA010000515.1:0-1607 GCA_036499865.1 Dongiaceae bacterium
GAAGGGCATCGCCCGGGTGATCCTCGGCACTGCGGCGTTGAAAAATCCGGAACTGGTGAAGCAGGCGGCGCGCCGGTTCCCGGATCGCATCGCCGTCGGGATCGATGCCAAGCACGGCAAGGTCGCCGTGGAAGGCTGGGCAGAGACCAGCGCGCTCAGCGCCCTCGATCTCGCGCTTCGCTTCGAGGATGCCGGGGTCGCCGCCATCATCTATACCGACATCGATCGCGACGGCCTGCTGCAAGGCGTCAATGCCGAAGCCACCGCGGATCTGGCCGCGGCGCTCAGCATCCCGGTGATCGCTTCCGGCGGTGTCGGCGGGATCGCGGATCTCGACCGGCTGAAGACTTTATGGTCCCGTTCCCGCGCCAAAGGCGGCGGCATCGCCGGCGTCATCGCCGGCCGCGCGCTTTATGACGGCAGCCTCGATCTCGCCGCCGGCATCGCCCGGCTGAAAGCGGCAGTCTGATGCTGAAGATGCGCGTCATCCCCTGCCTCGACGTGAAAGACGGACGGGTCGTCAAGGGCGTCAATTTCGTCAATCTGGTGGATGCCGGCGATCCGGTCGAACAGGCGCGGCTCTACGACGCGGCGGGCGCCGATGAGCTCTGTTTCCTGGATATCACAGCCTCATCGGACAACCGCGACACGCTTTGCGACGTGGTTCAGCGCACCGCCGAGGCCTGTTTCATGCCCTTGACCGTGGGCGGCGGGGTGCGCCGGATCGAGGATATCCGGCGGCTTCTGCTCTCCGGCGCCGATAAGGTTTCGATCAACACCGCGGCAGTCAAGGATCCTGACTTTGTCAGGCAGGCGGCGGAGAAGTTCGGCGACCAATGCATCGTGGTCTCGATCGACGCCAAGGAAACCAAGCCCGGGAAATTCGAGGTCTTCACCCATGGCGGCCGTGTGGAAACCGGCATCGATGCGGTGGCATTCGCAAAACGCATGGCGGAAAACGGTGCGGGAGAATTGCTGGTCACTTCGATGGATCGCGACGGTACACGCCGGGGTTACAATGTCGCGCTCACCCGAGCGATCGCCGACGCGGTTTCCGTGCCGGTGATCGCTTCCGGCGGCGTCGGCAATTTGGATCACTTGGTGGAAGGCATCCGCGACGGCCATGCGACCGCGGTGCTGGCGGCTTCGATCTTCCATTTTGGAACCCACACCATTGCCGAAGCCAAAGCCCATATGGCCAAGGCCGGTTTGGCCATGCGTATTCAATAAGGCGTGTTCAATGATCGAGGCCTGGAATGCCGAATGAAACCGTGTCGCGTCCCGTGCTCGAAGAGCTCTATCAGGTGATCCTGTCACGGCGCGGCGGAGACCCGACCACGTCCAACACCGCGAAGCTCTTCGTCAAGGGCCGCAACAAGATCGCCCAGAAGCTCGGCGAGGAAGCCGTCGAAGCCCTGATCGAAGGCGTCAAAGGTGACCGCGAGGGACTGATTGCGGAATCCGCAGATTTGCTCTACCACCTGCTGGTTCTCTGGGCGGCGCTCGATGTGAAGCCCGAAGAAGTCTGGGACGCGCTGCGGGCGCGGGAGGGCATTTCCGGCATCGCCGAGAAGGCTTCCCGTCCCAAGGGCTGAATCCGGATCCTC
>DASYDA010000516.1:0-10763 GCA_036499865.1 Dongiaceae bacterium
CGAAAGGCGCTGATCGCGGAACGCCTCTTCCGCCCGTTCGGGGCCGAGGAAGCGCGCAGCCAGATCCCGGAGATTCTGCAATTCGTCCTTCGGCGTGGCCGGGACGGCCTTCGCGCGCTCCACGGTGTCGCCGCCGGCGAAGGCCGCGGCCTGCTGATGGTCGCGCGTGCCGTGCCGCGCCAGCAGCGAAACCAGGACCAGCAGCGATATATTGACCAGCAAAGCGACCACGAATCCCCGCTGCAACGGATCGAACCAGGCGAGCACGCCCCAATCGGGCAGCGGAGAGATCTCATTGGCATGCATCGACGGCCAGAGGATCGCCCAGAGCCAGACCGAGAAACCGCCCACCAATCCGGCGATCGCGCCGTGCCGGTGCGCGCGCCGCCAATAGAGGCCGATCAGCAAAGCGGGCGCGAAATTGGCGACGGCACTGAAGGAGATGAGCCCGATGGTCGCCAGAGGCAGCAAGCCCGCAATGGTCTTGTAATAGGCATAAGCCGCCAGCAGGATCACCACCACGGCGATCCGACGCACCGTGAAGGCCAGTTCGCCGAGATTGGCGTCGTCATGCCGCCGTCGCAGCAGCCAGGGCATCACCAGTTCGTTGCCGACCATCCCCGAAAGCGCCATGCAGGCAACGGCGACCATGCTGGTCGCGGCGGAGAGCCCGCCGATGAAAACCAGCGCCGTCAGCCAATCGGCACCTGCCGAAAGCGGCAGCGAGAGGACGAAGGTGTCAGGAACGCCGCTCGCGCCGAAGCGCACCTGGCCGGCCATGGCGATCGGCACGACGAAGATATTGATCAGCAGGAGATAGAGCGGGAACAGCCAGCGCGCGGTCTTAAGGCTCCCCTTCTGAGCATGCTCGACCACCGCCACGTGGAATTGCCGCGGCAAACAGAGAAAGGCGAAGCCGGACAGGGCGGTGATGGAGAGCCAGTTCGCATTCGGCCCGAAATGCACCAGCTTTGCCGTACCGGAAATCGCCTGGGCCTTCGCCACGAGATCCGCCGGGCCGTCGAACATATGCCAGACGACGAAGATCCCGGCGGCCAGGAAGGCGCAGAGCTTCACCAGGGATTCCATGCCGATCGCCAGCATCATGCCGCGATGCTGCTCGCTCGCCTGGATATGCCGCACGCCGAACAGGATCGTGAAGGCCGCCATCAGCAAGGCCACAAGGAAAGCGGCGTCGAGCCAGGGCGGCAGGTCGGCATTGAGCGGGCCGATGCCGCCGTCATGGCCCGATAAAGCCGCGAAGCTGAAGGAAACCGCCTGAAGCTGCAACGCGATATAGGGCATGGCGCCGGTCACCGCAATCAATGTGGCCAGCACCGCGACGCCGCGGCTCCGGCCATAGCGGGCGCCGAGGAAATCGGCGATCGAGGTGACGTTCTGGCCTTTGGCGAGCGTCACGATCCGCTGCATCAGCGGCGTCGCGAACACGATCACCAGCACCGGCCCGACATAGATCAGCGCGAAATCGAGACCGCTCGTGACCGCGCGTCCCACGGAGCCATAGAACGTCCAAGTTGTGCAGTAGATGGCCAGCGAAAGCGCGTAGACCGTCGGTGCGAGTCGACTCTTCGACCAGCGCGCGGCATGCCGTTCGCCGAAATAGGCGACCGCGAAAAGCAGGCCCAGATAAATGAGCGACAGGCCGAGGATGAGATGGCTCATCGACATTTATCAATTAACGCATAGGCTTAGCGTCCTGTCCATAAGCGCGCCCCGGGATTCGACCAAAGTCGGGGGTTCGCCGGTCCGGCTTCGGGATTATCAGGGATCATGGCATTCGCAGCATGAGCGCAAGGGCATAGGAGCGCGGGCTCCGTGCTGGATGAAAAACAAAGGATGCCGCTGGGATGGATGAACCATTGGGGAGATTTTGCGATGGCCTATACCGCAACGACCGGCCAATCCATTGCGCCTGAGCCGTCCGCCTCCGAATTGCGCACCGTGGTCATTGCCTCGTCTCTGGGCACGGTCTTCGAATGGTATGACTTCTATCTCTACGGCACGCTGGCGGCGATCATCGCCAAGCAATTCTTCTCCGGCGTCAACCCGACCGCCGGATTCATCTTCACATTACTGGCTTTCGCCGCAGGCTTCTTCGTGCGGCCGTTCGGCGCCCTGGTCTTCGGGCGGGTGGGCGATCTCGTCGGCCGCAAATACACCTTCCTCGTCACCATCACCATCATGGGCCTCTCGACCTTTCTGGTCGGCCTGCTGCCGAGCTATGCCAGCGCCGGCATGATCGCGCCGGTGATCCTGATCGCGCTGCGCCTGCTGCAGGGCCTGGCGCTCGGGGGTGAATATGGCGGCGCCGCGACCTATGTCGCCGAGCATGCGCCGCAGGGCCGGCGCGGCTATATGACGAGCTGGATCCAGACCACCGCGACGATGGGCCTGTTCCTCTCGCTGATCGTCATCCTCATCGTCCGCAACAGCATCGGCGAGGAAGCCTTCGCCGATTGGGGCTGGCGCATTCCCTTCCTGATCTCGATCGTGCTGCTCGGCTTCTCGCTCTATATCCGCATGAAGCTGAACGAAAGCCCGGTCTTCCAGAAGATGAAGGCCGAGGGCAAAGGCTCCTCGCAGCCGCTGACCGATGCCTTCGGCAACTGGTCCAACGCCAAGATCGTGATCCTGGCCCTGCTCGGCCTCACGATGGGCCAGGCGGTGGTCTGGTATGGCGGCCAGTTCTACGCGCTGCTGTTTCTTACTCAAACGCTGAAGGTGGAGGCCAACACCGCGAATATCCTGGTCGCCCTGGCGCTTCTGATCGCGACGCCGTTCTTCGTCGTGTTCGGCTCGCTGTCGGATCGGATCGGCCGCAAGAAAATCATCATGGCCGGTTGCGCCCTGGCGGTGATCCTCTATTTCCCGCTGTTCAAGGGATTGACCCACTTCGCCAATCCCGCTTTGGAAGCAGCGCAGGCAAGCGCGCCGGTCTCGGTGGTTGCCGATCCGAAGGCCTGTTCCTTCCAGTTCAACATCGCAGGCACGCAGAAATTCCTGACCTCCTGCGACATCGCGACCAGCACTCTTGCCAAGGCCGCGGTGAATTACGAGAGCGAGACGGCGCCCGCTGGATCGGTCGCCCAGATCAAGATCGGCGACAAAGTGATCCCCAGTTTCGAAGGCACCGGCGTGGCTGCGGCCGACTTCAAGACCCAGAGCGAGGCCTTCACGAAATCGGTCACCGACGCGATTACCGCCGCGGGTTATCCCGCCAAGGCCGACCCCGCCCAGATCAACCTGTTCATGACCTGGCTGATGCTGTTCATCCTGGTCCTGCTGGTCACCATGGTCTATGGACCGATCGCGGCAATCCTGGTGGAGATGTTCCCGACCCGGATCCGCTACACCTCCATGTCGCTGCCCTATCACATCGGCAATGGCTGGTTCGGCGGTTTCCTGCCGGCCATCGTCTTCGCCATGGTCGCGGCCAAGGGCGACATCTATTTCGGCCTCTGGTACCCGATCGTGATCGCCGCGATCACTTTCGTGATCGGCAGCCTCTTCATCCGGGAAACCAAGGACCACCGCATCGACGTCTTGTAACCGGGCGTTCCCGCCGCTCGGCTGGGCCCCCGCCCCGGGAAGCACCCTGGGCGGGGGCCTTTTTCTTTGCGGCGCCTGCGTGGCAGAATGCCTGATCTCGTTTGCACTCATCGACGAAGATAAGTATTCGTCAATGGAACCACCGCTGCGAATCCGGCGTGTCGGCGGCCTGGATTTCCAATCCTAAGTAGGTCAAACGTATGGCGGCACAAGTATGGCTTGGAAGGACATCTTTAGCGCAGCTTTGCAACGCAACCGGCTCGATACGAAAAAACAGACGCACATAGTTCCGGCGCAAGCAGCCTTTGCATCCATTCCTGTGAATTCCACGGAGCTCGCTATGAGCGGGTTGAGCGTGGCGCATATCGAGGTTGAGACGAATTGCCCTGCGATCGGCGTTTATCCGCTCGCCAATGGCAGAATGCTCACCGCTGAGCTTGTCTTTTCGTTCACCCAGCGGCGGCAGAAACTGTTTGTGTTTTTGCCGGCGGGAACGCAGCAGATCGACCTGAGGAACGCCACGAACGTCGCCTCGCCGAGCAGCTTCAGGATTGTCGGACTGGACTATCTGAAGTTCGACGATCTCAGCGACTTTTCATCACCGGCCGTTGCAAAGATGATCCAGAACGCGGAAAAAAGCGTTCTTATCCATAGCCTCGGCAAGACCGGCTCTATCTCAATGCATCAGATGTTGAGCGGACTCGACGGCGTCATCTCCACGCGGGGACACTTCTTCAATCTGGCGAATATCCCGATGGAAAGCGACCACCCCGGATCGGCTGTGTTTCGCACGCTGACCCCGCCACGGCTCAGCTCCTTCCGCATGGCCATGCACATGCTCAAGCGCGGTTTTTCGCATCCTCATTCGCTCGATGTCATCTGCGGCATACGTCGTTCCGACACGCAGTCTCTCGCCGCCGCATTTCAGACACACGGGGCGCTATTCATGGAAATAGATCTCTCCGCCAGCGACGCCATCTCCTTTGTCTACCGGCACGTCGGAACCAATTTGTCGCATTTTTGGTGGGAGACCGAGTTCTTGCGATCCCATGGGTTCTCGCTGGATCAGCTTGCCGACGGCCTGGTACGCGACAACCTCACCTGGAACTACAAGGCACCGAGCGGAATCAACTATCGCTTCTATCGCATCGAAGACGGTGACGAGGCCCTCCGGGAATGTTTAATGTCGTACGCGCGCTTTGCGCCGGATCCGGCCTCATTTCCGGGAAAGATCGCTCGCTCCAATTTGGGGATGGAAAAGGGATACGCCGCGCTCTACGAAGCGGTGAAGGAACAGGTCGATTTTGACCGTCTTCTGGCCCGCAGATCGCCTCTGATGCAGCGTATCGACGGGTTATTCTACGGCCGATAGCCACTTGCTCGCCGGACTGGAAACGCGGCCCGCGGGGAACGGGCCTTTTTCTTTGGGGTCCAATGGTCTAAAACACCGCCCAAATCGCGCATTTGGGAGTTTTGAATGGCCGCCTACCAGTACATTTACGTCATGAAAGGTCTGAGCAAGACCTATCCCGGCGGCAAGAAGGTGCTCGACGACGTCTGGCTGTCCTTCCTGCCGGGCGCCAAGATCGGCGTGCTCGGCCATAACGGCTCGGGAAAATCGACCCTGTTGAAGATCATGGCGGGGGTGGAAAAGGACTTTAACGGCGAAGCCTGGGCGGCGGACGGCGTCTCGGTCGGCTATCTGCAGCAGGAACCGCAACTGGATCCGGACAAGGACGTCCTCGGCAATGTGATGGAAGGCGTCGGCGAGACTGCGGCTTTGTTGGCCGAGTTCGAGGCCGTTTCCAACGCCATGGGCGATCCCGACGCCGATTTCGACACGCTGCTGGCCAAGCAGGCCGAGCTCCAGGAGAAGATCGACCACGCCGATGCCTGGGATATCCAGCGCAAGGTGGAGATCGCCATGGACGCGTTGCGTTGCCCGCCGGGCGATTCCGAGGTGACCAAGCTCTCCGGCGGCGAGCGGCGCCGTGTGGCGCTCTGCCGGCTGCTGCTTTCCAACCCCGACATGCTGCTGCTCGACGAGCCGACCAACCATCTGGACGCGGAATCCGTCGCTTGGTTGGAGCAGTTCCTGCAGGACTACAAAGGCACCGTGGTCGCGGTCACCCATGACCGCTACTTCCTCGACAATGCCGCGAATTGGATCCTCGAATTGGATCGCGGCCGCTCCATGCCCTATGAGGGCAATTATTCCGGCTGGCTGGAACAGAAGGCCAAGCGGATGGAATTGGAATCTCGCTCCGAGAGTTCGCGCCAGCGCACCCTCGACCGCGAATTGGAATGGATCCGCCAGAGCCCGAAGGCGCGCCAGGCCAAATCCAAGGCCCGCGTCACCGCCTATGAGACGCTGCTCGCCGAGCAGAACGAAAAGGCCACCGACACGGCGCAGATCTACATTCCCGCCGGCCCGCGCCTCGGCGAATTGGTGATCGAGGCCAAGGATCTCACCAAGGGCTTCGGTGATCGCCTGCTGATCGAGGACCTTTCCTTCAAGCTGCCGCCCGGCGGCATCGTCGGCGTGATCGGGCCGAACGGCGCCGGCAAGACCACGTTGTTCCGCATGATCACCGGCAACGACAAGCCCGATGAAGGCGCGTTCCGGGTCGGCGATACGGTGAAGCTCGGCTATATCGACCAGTCCCGCGACAGTCTCGGCGACGACAAGACGGTCTGGCAGGAAATCTCCGACGGCCATGAGGAGATCGAGCTCGGCAAGCGCAAGATGGCGAGCCGCGCTTACGTGGCCGGCTTCAACTTCAAAGGCACCGACCAACAGAAGAAGGTCGGCCAGCTTTCCGGCGGCGAGCGCAACCGCGTGCATCTCGCGAAAATGCTGAAATCCGGCGCCAACGTCCTGCTGCTCGACGAGCCCACCAACGATCTCGACGTCGATACGCTGCGCGCGCTGGAAGAGGCTTTGCTGGAATTCGCCGGCTGCGTCGTGGTCATCAGCCACGACCGCTGGTTCCTGGACCGCATCGCCACCCACATGCTGGCCTTCGAAGGCGAAAGCCATGTGGAATGGTTCGAGGGCAACTACCAGGATTACGAAGCCGACCGCCACAAGCGCCTCGGCACCGAAGCCGACCAGCCGCACCGGATCAAGTACAAGCCGCTGGTGCGGCAGTAAGATGGGTCATGCGCCAGTAGCGCACGCAGCACTCAGCCCATCCGCCGCCGTCTGAGATCCGCGAACGCTCGCGCCAGCGCGCAGAATTGTTCCAGGCTGAGTTCCTCCGCGCGGGCGGTTTCCGGCACGTCGGCGCGGGCGATCAGGTTGTTGGTCTCGACCGGCAACTGCTTCAGGGACTGCCGCAGCATCTTGCGGCGCTGGCCGAAGCCGGCCTCCGTGATCTGCTCGAGGTCTTGCTGATCGGCGGGAAAAGCCGGCTTCTCGCGCGGGATCAACTGCACCACGCTCGAAGTCACTTTGGGCGGCGGCGTGAAAGCGCGCGGCGGGATATCGAACAGCCGCTTCGCCTCGAAGCGCCATTGGGTGATGATGGAAAGCCGTCCGTAATCCTTGGTGCGCGGCTGGGCGACCAGCCGCTCCGCGACTTCTTTCTGAAACATCAGCGTCAGCGAGGCGAAGCGATCCGCCTGCCCCAGCCATCGCAGCAGCAGCGGCGTCGCCACATTATAGGGCAGATTGGCGACGATCCTGCGCGGCGCGACGCCGAGGCTTCCCGCATCGACCTGCAGCGCATCGCCCTCGATCACCTGCAGGCGGTCGGGATAGACGGCTGCGATCTCCGCCAAAGCCGGCAGGCAGCGGGGGTCGCGCTCGATCGCGATGACCTTGGCGGCGCCATTGGCCAGCAGGGCGCGAGTCAGCCCGCCGGGACCGGGGCCGATCTCGATCACCGTACCCTCGTCGAGCTTGCCGGCGGCGCGCGCGATGCGCCCGGTCAAGTTGAGATCGAGCAGGAAATTCTGGCCCAGCGATCTCCTGGCATCGAGACCATGTCGCGCTATGACATCGCGCAACGGCGGCAACTCGATCGGCACGGGCGGTTCGGGTAGGCTCACAGTCGAATGTCTATGATGGCGGCCCGACGGAGATCGCTGAGATAGCCGCGGGCGAGGGTTTCAAGCCGTTCCTGTGCCAGGCGATCGGCGATCGCCACTCTGGAAAGCTCGCCGCTGGCATCGCCGCGGTCGCAAACCACGAATACGGCGACCCCGCCGCTGCCGCGGATCGGCGGTGTCGAGGTCCCGACCGGCTGGTTGATGGCATAGGTCTTGATCTCAGGCGGCAGATCGTTGATCGAGACGGTGCCGAGATCGCGAAATTGAGCCGGCGCCGCATCGGCTGCCTGACGCTGGAAATCCTGGCAGCTTTGCGACTTGCCCGCCATCGCTTTCGCCTGGTTGCCAGCGGCGGCCACTTCGGAATCGGCGGCATTCGCCGCCAAGGCCCAGAGGAGCTGCGCCATATGCACCGTTCCCGGGGTGACTGTGGCCACCCCGGCTTGGCGCGTGTCCTCGATCCTGACCAGATAAAAGCCGCCGGTACCCTGGATCGGCCCTAGGAGCTTGCCTTTCGCATCGGCGCCCTTCGCCGCCACAACCACCTCGCGCGCGACTGCCTGATCGATTTCATCCGCCCGCACCCAGCCGAGATCCCCGCCATCGGCGCCGGTATCCTGGGAGAACTCGGTTGCGAGTGAACCGAACTCGGCGCCGCCCTGGAGTTGCTCCAACAGGCGTTGCGCGGATTGCTGGACCTGCGTGACATCCTTCGGGGAATCCACCGCCAGGAAGATTTGCGAAAGATGGTATTCCTGCTGGCCACGGGCCTCTTTGGCGCGGTCCAGGGATTCGTTGATCTCCTCATCGGTGATCCGGATGGTCGGCCGCAGCTTGCGCTGCACCAGAAGACTCCAGGAGATATCGGAACGAATCTGGTCGCCGAGCGCGGTCACGAGGATGCCATTGCTGGCCAACAGATTGTCGAAATCGCTGCGCGACATATTGTTGCGCTGGGCAATGACGCCGATGCGGGCGTCGATCTCACGCTGGGAGATATCGATGCCCCTGGCCTTGGCTTCCTGGGTCTTGAGATGGTCGTCGATCAATGTCCGCATCACGGTCGGCAAAAGCCGCTGCCGCGTCTCCGGCGTGTCCTGCAGCTTGGCGGAAAGCATGGCCATCCGCAGCCGCATATAGACGTCCAGTTGGGTGATCACGTCGTCATTGATCACCGCCGCGATCTTCAGCTCGTCCTGGGCCTGGGCCGGGCGAAGCGACAGCACGGACGTGAGCCCGCCGATGCAGACGCAGAGCATGCCCAGCACGAGCAACCGGTCGAACCTCATCTTCATCCTACTCAGCAATCGATTCTCCAGTAGCATCCGTTCCGGCGGCGTGGTTCCTAGCATTTTCGTCTCTCATCGTCGCCTCCCGGGCCTTGGAGATCAATCCGCCTCCACGCCACGCCTTAATCATAACCGGCTTAGAACGAGCTGCGTAAGTCGCCGAGGTTTTTGAAACTTATGGCTAGAAATCCGGCTAATTTGCCGGAGGATTCGTCGGTATCTCCTTCAGGCGTATACTGCCCTACGAAATTGACGCCGAAACATTCGTCATTGTAGCCGAACGTTGCCCTCACGCTATTCACCCTGGTATTGGCGATGTCATAGCTGGCCCCGAGGGTGGCATGCCAATAATCGTCAAACTGGGTATTGATGTTTGCATATACTTGCTTACGCTCGGACAGGTTTTCATTGTTCGCGAGCTGCGTATAGACGATGGAAAAATTCAGCTCTTTGGGGCCGGCCTGGAAATTGACCTCCTGGCGCTTCATCTTGGCGTCGGATGCGTCGAAACGGAAACGATAAGTCGCGGTCAGCAGGTTGTTCGGTGAAAGCGACAGGCGCCCGACCACATCGCTGAAATCCCGGTCGATCCCGCTGTTCTCCGGAAGATTGCCGGGACGCAGGAACTGGTAGCTCTGGCCGATCAGCACATCGGCCTTTCCGCCGTTGGTGCCGTAAGCATCCCATTCGATGCCGTAGTTCACCCGGGATCCGGAATCGACCCGGTCATAGCCGGTAAAGCGATCGGCGGAAAACAACTTGGTGTCGTCGAACTCGAAAGTGCGGCTGTCCTCGTTCGCGATCTCGCCGGAATTGCAGCATTTCGGCGACAGCACCAATTGGGCGATCGGCTGGAATATCTGGGTGATCTTCTCCCCCGGATGCACGAAGGGATAGCGCCACTTGAAACTGCCTTGCGGAAAAATTCGCCCTGTAACGCCGTTGAACGTACTGGAATCGGACGAGGGATCGATGTCGTCGCTGTTGGTGTCGACACCATGCGAGACATACATATCGGCATCCACCGACAGGTTCACTTCATAGACATCGCCCCAGGAGCTGGTATAGGGAAGCGTCCAGTTCGGCTGCATGGTGACGCGGAAGGAGTCACGCCCCTCGCGCCGCATGAGATTCACCATGCCGGTATTCAAGCCCCAGTATCCGCCGCCGGCGCCGGGCTCGCCGACGAAATTGTAATTGAGCAGCGGCCCGATGATCGGCGCCTGCTTGGTGTTGAACGAGTCCTCGGTCGTCTGCCATCCGTATCCGCGCGCTTCGAAATAGCTGCGGCCGAAAAAGCCCTCGGTCCAGAGCTGATCCTGGAGCCAGCGGGCGGAGCCGAGGTGATATTGACGCAGATATTCCTTGTCGGTCGCGTTCTTGAATGTATATCCCCAGCGCCAGTCGCGGTTCAGATCGAACAATCCGTTGCCCGCGATATGTCCGCGCAGCCCATCTCCCGTTTCATTGTCATCGGGGGCATCTTCATAGGTGCCGGAAGCCTCCAAGGTGAATTCGCCGTTTTGCGTGCGCTGCCGGTACTGGCCCAGGCCGACGATCCCGCCGGGAGACGGCGTTCCTTGGTCGCGAAAGATCGGCGTCAGGGTGAAGTCCTTGTCGTCACCGATCGTCCAGAAATAAGGGGTACGGACCTGCACGCCGGACTTTCCGGACGAAACCGAATAGGTCGGCTGCAGGAAGCCGGTCATGCGCTTGACGCCGAAATCGGCGTGCTGGAAATAGGGCGTCCAGATCACCGGCACGCCCCACATCTCCATCCAGGCGCCGTGATAGGTGACGGTTTGCGCCGCTTTGTCGCGAATCACCTCATGCGCCTTGATCTGCCAGACC
>DASYDA010000517.1:0-8884 GCA_036499865.1 Dongiaceae bacterium
TTCTGGAATCCGAAGCGGCCGGCGATCATATTGCCGGGAAAGCTCTGCACCGCCGTGTTCATCGCGGTCGCGGTGTCGTTGTAATACTGCCGGGCGAAGCCGATCTTGTTCTCGGTCCCGGACAGTTCTTCCATCAGCTTCTGGACATTCTCACTGGCTTTGAGATTGGGGTAGTTCTCGGAGAGCGCGAACAATTTTCCCAGCGAGGCCGACAGCGCGCCTTCGGCGGCAATCGAAGCCGAAGTGGCGCCGCCACCGGCATTCGCCTTGACCGCGCTGTTCCGCGCCTCGATCACCTGGCGCAGCGTCTCCTGCTCATAGCCCATGTAATCCTTGACGCTCTCGACCAGGTTCGGGATGAGGTCGTAGCGCCGCTTCAACTGGACGTCGATCTGGCTCCAGCCATTGGCGACCTGGGTGCGCAGACCCACCAGGCGGTTATAGGTCATGATCACCCAGCCGATGACGACGACCGCAAGCGCGACCACAATCCAAAGCGCAGTCATGATTTCCCCCTATCGGCGCCCCGACGCCGTCAGCAAAGCCTGACGCACTCCTTCGGTCGCCGCAAGGGCGGGATTCGTTCAATCGGTGGGGATAGTGCGGCTCAGTCGTGCGCGCGGATGAAATCGCGCAGTTGCGGAAACACCTGGTTCTCCCAGCGCCGGCCGCTGAAGACGCCGTAATGGCCGGCATCCGGCTGCAGGTAATGCTGCTTCAGGGAGGGTTTCAGCCCGGTCAGCATGTCATGCACGACCACGGTCTGTCCGACCGGGCAGATGTCGTCCTTCTCGCCCTCGATGGTCAGCAAAGCCGTGTCACGGATGGCGCCGAGGTCGATGGGCTTGCCGTGATAGGTCATCAGCCCGCGCGGCAAAGTGTGTTCCTGGAACACCGAGCGCACGGTCTCCAGATAGAATTCCGCGGGCAGGTCAAGCACCGCCAGGTATTCGTCGTAGAAGGCCTTGATCGAGCCCGCCTTCTTCCAGTCGCCCCGGACCAGGCTGTTCCAGAGATCGCCCTGCGCCGTGGCATGGCGGTCGGGATTCATCGCCATGAAGGCCATGATCTGCAGGAAGCCGGGATAGACCTTGCGATAGGCGCCACGATAGCGGCCGGGCACGCTGTCGATCAGGTTCTTCTCGAACCATTCGATGGTCTGGCTCTGGGCGAGCTCATTGACCTTGCCGGGATTGATGCGGGTATCGATCGGCCCCGCCATCAGCGTCATGCTGGCCGGCCGCGCCGGATTCTTCTCCGCCGCCATCACCGCGATCGCGACCAAAGCCTGCACGCAGGGCTGGCAGACCGCGACCAGATGCGCGCCGGGACCCATCGCTTCCAGGAAATGGATCACATGCTCGGAATATTCATCGAGGCCGAAGCGGCCATGATCGACCGGAATGTCGCGCGCATTGTGCCAGTCGGTCAGATAGACATCATGCTCGGGCAGCATCGTCTTCACGGTTGCGCGGAGCAGAGTCGCGAAATGCCCCGACATCGGCGCCACCAGCAGCACCTTAGGATGCGGCTTCGACCAGTCCTTGCGGAATCTCAGCAAGGTGGCGAAGGGCGTCCGCAAGACGGCTTCCTCCGTCACATCCACCGTGGCTTTGCCGACGCGCACCGAAGTGATGCCGAAATTCGGCCGCACATGGCTGAAACCGCCACGCGCCACGATATGGCAAGCGGCCCAGACATTTCGAAGCCAAGATCCGCGGAAACTGCCGGCCTCGATCTGACCGGGCGCCAATTCCGGCAGCGCACCGCCGAAGGCGCGCGCCATGGCTCGAATCGGCTCAAATGCGTCGACCGAGCTCTGATAAGCCTGATAAATCATACACTTCCACTCTACGGCCGGTCGTCCCGCAAGGGGCAATCCCGGCCTTCCCGGAAAGCCTAGTGCATTTTTTGCTGCACTGCGAGATGATTAACTATGAATGCTGGGGCAAGATTGCGAGGCTTTCGCCGATGAGATTCCGCATCCTGGCGGTCGGCCGGATGAAAGCCGGACCGGAAAAGGCGCTTTTCGACCTCTATTCCCAGCGCCTCAACCCGCCGATCCTGATGGACGAGGTCGAAGAGAAGCGCCCTTTGCCGTCTCCCGCGCTGAAGGCCCGCGAGGCCGAGCTTTTGCTGGCGGCCCTGGAAAGCGGCAAATCCGCCCGCCGCGCGGTGATCGTGCTCGATGAAAAGGGCAAATCGCTCGCCAGCCGCGACTTCGCGACGCGGCTGCAGCGTTTCGAGGATGACGGCGCCAGCGAGTTCGCCTTCCTGATCGGCGGCGCCGATGGCCACGGCCAGGCGGTGCTGGATCGTGCCGATCTCAAACTGTCATTGGGCGCCATGACCTGGCCCCATATGATGGTCCGCGCCATGCTGGCCGAGCAGCTCTATCGCGCCCGGCAGATCCTCGCCGGCCACCCCTATCACCGGGACTGAGCACGCCTCGACTCCGCCGCAATTCCCGAATATTTCCGACTGGTTTCAAGCGCTTGGCATTCGACAAAGCGCTAGCGGGCGCGGGCGATCCCGGCTATCACTGGCGCAGGAATCCACGCGAATACGAGGCGCCCAAATGACGGGAAAACGGCCAAAACCTGTCGTTCTCTGCATCCTGGATGGCTGGGGCTATCGCGAAGCCACCGACAACAACGCCGTCGCCCTTGCCCATGGCAAGAACTGGGCGCGATTGATCAAGGAATGCCCCTGGAGCCTGGTGGACGCTTCCGAGATGCATGTCGGCCTGCCCGACGGCCAGATGGGCAATTCCGAGGTCGGGCATATGAATCTGGGCGCCGGCCGGGTGGTGATGCAGGA
The DNA here is from genome assembly GCA_036499865.1 of Dongiaceae bacterium. Lineage (GTDB taxonomy): Bacteria > Pseudomonadota > Alphaproteobacteria > Dongiales > Dongiaceae > Dongia. The sequence continues at coordinate 2,821 of DASYDA010000517.1, forward strand.
CCTGCCGCGCATCGACAAGGCCATCGCCGACGGGTCGATCCAGAAAATGCCCGCGCTCCAGGATTTCATCGCCAAGCTGAAAGCGAGCCCCAATGGGTCCAAGGGGGGCACGGCCCACGTCATGGGCCTGCTCTCGCCGGGTGGCGTGCATTCGCATCAGGACCAGATGGCGGCGGTGGCCCGCATCATCGCCGAAGCCGGCGTGCCGGTGATGATGCACGGCTTCCTCGACGGCCGCGACACTCCGCCCTCCAGCGCCAAGGGATTCCTCGCGGCATTCAACAAGAAGGTCGCCGGGCTGAAGAACCTCCGCTTCGGCACCATCGGCGGCCGCTATTACGGCATGGACCGCGACAAACGCTGGGAGCGCGTCGAACTTGCCTATAACGCGCTGCTGGGCGAGGCCGAATTCACGGCGCCCGATGCCGATGCCGCCATCGCCGCCGCCTACAAACGCGGCGAGACCGACGAATTCGCGAAGCCGACGGTGATCGAAGGTTTCACCGGCATAAAGGACGGCGACGGCCTCTTCATGGCGAATTTCCGCGCCGACCGCGCGCGCCAGATCCTGACCGCCTTGGTCGATCCCGGTTTCAAGGAATTCGCGCGCAAGCGCGTGGTGAAATTCGCGGCGGTGCTGGGGATGGTGGAATATTCGGCTGCCCTGGCGAAATTGATCCCCTGCCTGTTCCCGCCGCAGGAGATGCGCCACACTTTGGGCCAGATCGTCTCGGAAGCCGGGCTGAAGCAGCTCCGCATCGCCGAGACCGAGAAATACGCCCATGTCACTTTCTTCTTCAACGGCGGGGAAGAGACCTTATTTCCCGGCGAGGAGCGCATCCTGGTGCAATCGCCCAAGGTCGCGACCTACGACCTCAAACCGGAAATGTCCGCCTTCGAATTGACCGACAAGCTGGTGGCCGCGATCGAAGCTGACAAATTCGATCTCGTCGTCGTGAACTACGCCAATGGCGACATGGTCGGCCATAGCGGCATCCTGGAAGCAGCCGAGAAAGCCGTGCTCGCCGTCGATCAATGCTTGGGCCGTTTGCGCGACGCCGTGGAGAAGAAGGGCGGCGCGCTGCTGATCACCGCCGATCATGGCAATGCCGAGCAGATGATCGATCCCGAGACCGGCGAACCGCATACCGCGCATACCTTGAACAAGGTGCCCTTCATCCTGGCGAACGGGCCGGCGGCGATCCGGAAGCTGGCGGACGGCCAGCTTTCCGACGTGGCGCCGACGGTGCTCGAACTGATGCATCTGCCGCAGCCGAAGGAGATGACCGGCCATTCGCTGCTGCATCCCGGCCAGGATGAAGCACTCCGCGCCAGTGCTCAATAAGGCCGTCCTGAAACGGCTGGCACCCATCCTGTCAGCCACCGCCATTCTCGGCGGCGGCTTGATGGTGTTTGCCCCTTCGGGCTTCGCCGGAGATCAGGAGCCCCAGGATCTCAACAAGATCCAGCAGCAGATCCAGGACAGCCAGCAGCAGCAGGCGCAGCTGAAGGCGAAGGCGGCGCAGCTGGACCAGGAAATCTCCGAACTGCAAGGCTCCCTGGTGAAAGCCGCCGGCCAGGTCCAGGACACCGAATCCCAGGTCACTGAATTGGAGGAAACGCTGGCGGCGCTCTCCGATGAGGAAAAGGAGAAGACCGCCGCCCTCAAGACCGAACAGGCCACGCTGACCCAGGCCGTGCTCGCCTTGCAGCGGCTTTCCAGCCAACCGCAGGAAGCGTTGCTGTTTTCATCCGAGCCGCCGATCGATGCCGCAAGAACCGCCCGGCTCCTCAGCCTGATCACCCCGGCGCTCGATGCCCGCGCCCGCGCCCTGCAGAGCGACCTCAACGAATTGCGCGAAATGCGGCAAGAAATGGCGCAGAAGCGGAGCGATCTCTCCGGCGCCGTCAACAAGCTGGCGACCGACAACAAGCGGCTCACCGGCCTGATTGCCAGGAAATTCGCCTTGCAGCGCTCGACCCTGGCGGAAAGCGCCGCGGCCCAGGGTAAGCTCGACAAGCTGGCCGGCCAGGCCAAGAACCTGCAAGACCTGATGGATCGCCTGGCCAAGGCAAAAGCCGCCGCCGAACTCGCCGCCAAGACCAAGCCATCGGCGATCACGGATGCGGATATCGGGAATGGCGACGGAACCGGCGTCCCCGAACCCGACATGAACCAGCAAACCGCCTCGCTGGAGGGTACGACGGGAGCCCCCCCCGATGGAGGCGCTTCCGCCGCGCAACGGATGACGCAACCGGCCGGATTCCGGAATTTCCCGGCGGCGGCCCAGGCCAACGCGGCCAATCACGTTTTCGCGCCTGCGCGCGGCAGGATTCTGACACATTTCGGGGATCCCTCCGCTTCTGGAGGCGTTTCCAAGGGCTTGGTGCTGGAAACTCGGCCGGGCGCGCAGATTGTCGCGCCTTTCGACGGTCACATCGTTTTCGAAGGACCGTTCCGATCCTATGGCCAAATATTGATCATCGAGCATGGCGGCGGCTATCATACAGTGCTCGCCGGTTTGGACCGGGTCGATGCCGTGGTTGGCCAATGGCTGCTCGCCGGCGAACCGGTCGGCAACATGGCCGACCCAGCCTCCGGCCGCCCGAAACTTTACCTGGAGCTGCGCCGGGACGGCCAGCCGATCGATCCTGTTCCATGGTTCGGCACCGCCGAAGCCAACGCCGTCAACAACAAAGGTCAATGATCCGATGTTCCGTTCTTCACTTCTCGTCACCGCTGCTCTGATCGGCGGGGTGGCTATCGGCGCCCTCGCCCTCCGCCCCCATCTGGTCTCCGCGCAGTCGGCGTCTCAGCCGGCGACGACCGACTCCAATACTTACGAGCAGCTCAATCTGTTCGGGGAAGTGTTCGAACGCGTCCGCTCCAGTTATGTCGAGCCGGTCAAGGACGACCAGTTGGTGGAAAACGCCATCAACGGCATGCTCTCCGGCCTCGATCCGCATTCGTCCTATATGAACGCCAAGGACTATGCGGACATGCAGATCCAGACCAAGGGCGAGTTCGGCGGCCTCGGCATCGAAGTCACCATGCAGGACGGCCTGATCAAGGTGGTGTCGCCGATGGATGACACGCCAGCCGCCAAGGCCGGCATCCAGCCGGGCGATCTCATCTCCCATATCGACGGCGTGCCGGTGCTCGGCCTCACGCTGAACCAGGCCGTCGACAAGATGCGCGGCGAGGTCGGCTCCAGCATCACGGTCAGCGTAATCCGCGGCAGCCAGGATCCCTTCGACGTCACCATGAAGCGTTCGGTCATCACGCTGAAATCGGTGCGCTGGGAAATGGAGCCGAACAATATCGGTTATGTCCGCATCACCAGCTTCAGCGAGCAGACCGATAGCGGCTTGAAGACGGCCTTGAGCGCGATCAAAGCGGCGTCCAAGGGCAACCTGACCGGTGTCGTGCTCGATCTCCGGAACAATCCGGGCGGCTTGCTCGACCAGGCCATCGCGGTCTCCGACGACTTCCTCGACAAAGGCGAGATAGTCTCGACCCGCGGCCGCAATCCCGATGACGGCCAGCGCTGGAATGCGGAAGCCGGCGATCTCCTCGACGGCAAGACGCTGATCGTGCTGATTAACGGTGGCTCGGCCTCGGCGTCGGAGATCGTTTCCGGCGCGCTGCAAGATCACCACCGTGCGATCCTGATGGGCACGAAGTCGTTCGGCAAAGGCTCGGTGCAGTCGATCATCCCGATCCCGAACCATGGCGCGATCCGCCTGACCACGGCGCGCTACTACACGCCGTCGGGCCGCTCGATCCAGGCCAAGGGCATCGATCCGGATATCCAGGTCGAACCCGCCAAGATCGAGACCGTGGACGACACCGCGCGTCACGAATCCGATCTGCCGGGCGCGTTGCAGAACAAGGGCGGCACCGATCAGGCCCCCAATAACGGCAGCAACGACAACCAGCAGCAGACTCCGCCAGCCAATGGCACGCAGCCGAATGGCAGCCAGAACCAGACGCCGGCCAAGCCCGAAGCCGGGACGACGACGAATCCGCCGACCGCCGGCCAGGCGGGCACGGGTCCGAACGCGGCGGCGGGCAAGCCGCATATCGGCTCGGAGAAGGAAGCCATCACCGATCCCTCCAAGGACTATCAGCTCGGTCGCGCCCTCGATCTCCTGCAGGGCCTGGCTCTGGTCCGCACCGGAGATGCGTCTGGATCGAACTAAACAGGTGCGCGGGCCGTCGATTTCCTTCGGCGGCCCGCTCCTGATCCTGTTCGTCTTCGGCCTGGTCGGCGTCGCCGGCCTCGGCTTCTTTCTTGCCTCGACGGGTAAGCTCCGCGCATTCGCCCCCAGCCTGTTCGCTTCCGGCGGCGACCTGCAGATGCCCTCCGAACCGCGACGGCGGAGTGCCGAGTTCGGCGCCAATTCCGGGGAGCCTGGAGCCGCGACCGATGCGCAACCGGCTTTGGCGGAGATGTCGCCTCTGGCGGAGCCCACTTCCGCCTCTCCTGCTTCCAGCGCCCCGGCTTCCACCGCTCCCACTTCCGCCGCCCCCGCATTCCCCAAGGACGCCGCCGCCGATACCTGGCCCGATATCGGCCCGGCCGCCTTGCTCGAACAGGCGGCCGCGATTCCCGATCGCGCCCTCAACGATACCGCCTTCGATCTGCCGCCCTGGCGCCGCTATGCCCGGCCCTTCGCAGTCTCCGGAGAGCCGATAATCGGCATCCTGGTCACGGGCAACGGCCTCAACCGCCCGGTCACCGCCGCCGCGATCGCGGGACTGCCGGCGGAGGTCAGCCTGAGCTTCAGTCCTTACGCGCCGGATCTCGCGGATTGGATCGCCGCGGCCCGTGCCTTCGGCCATGAGGCGCTGATCGATCTCCCCATGCAGGGCAAGGACTTCCCCGCCCATGATCCCGGCCCGCTCGCCCTCTTGACCGCGCTCAACACCAGGGAATTGGCGCGGCGCATCGACGCGATGGCGGATTCCGGCGACCGGAGCATCGGCTTTGCCAGCGCCGATGGCGGCGCATTGCTGCTCGATGACGCCACCACGACGGTGGTGCTCGCCGAGATACAACGGCTCGGCCGCGCCTTCGTGGAGACCGGAGCCGAGCCGATGAGCGTCGCCGCATCGGACGCAAGCGGCATCGGCGTGCCCTTCGCGCGCATGACCGTGCGGCTCGATGAGGTTGCGTCGCGCAGCGCCATCGCCACGCGGCTGGCGGTCGCCATGCAGCTCGCCCAGCAGCGCAAGGCCGCGCTTGCGGTGACACAGGCGACCCCGCTATCCATTACCGCCATCGCCGAATGGGCGCGGCGACAGGACCAGCCGGCGAAGCTGGCACCTGTGACCGCGCTCCTGCATCAATAGGGTTTCCCAAATCATGTCCAAACACGCGAAGCTGGATCTCGGGCAGCGGCCTTATCGGCGCGGCGTGGGAATCGTGCTGTTCAACGAGAGCAACAAGGTCTTCGTCGCGCAGCGCATCGACAATCCCGGCCCGGCCTGGCAGATGCCCCAGGGCGGCATCGACAAGGACGAAAAGCCGATCGACGCCGCCTGGCGTGAATTGCAGGAGGAAACCGGCATCAGCACCGCCGAACTCCTGGAGGAGAGCCGCGACTGGCTGCGCTACGATCTCCCGGAAGAACTCGCCGGCCAGCTCTGGAAGGGCCGTTATCGCGGCCAGGAGCAGAAATGGTACGCCTTCCGCTTCACCGGCAAGGAAACCGAGATCAAGATCGACGGCCCGCATCCGGAGTTTTCTGCTTGGAAATGGGCGCCCTTCGCCGAGGTCCCCCAGCTGATCGTGCCTTTCAAGCGCGCGCTCTATGACCTCGTGTTCAACGAGTTCCGACATCTGGTGGATTGAGCCACGGTTCGGCGCGATTGGGACAGGTCCTGGCGCTTAGTCGCGTTGACCCACTCCATGCTACGCCTCTAAACTCCCGAAAGATGGTTCCCCGAAAGCGCAAGCGGAGGGGATGAAAAGGGAATGCGGTGAGATCGTTGCGAGACGATCGATTCCGCGGCTGCCCCCGCAACTGTAAGCGGAGAGCCGACGCCTCAAGGAGCCAC
>DASYDA010000518.1:0-6510 GCA_036499865.1 Dongiaceae bacterium
GATTTGCATTCCGCGGGCGAGATGGGCGCGCATCCTGATCCTCCGGGGTTGCTGTGAACGGATCATCGGAAGCCGATATTACGGCACAGTCCAACGATTGCCGTCATGACACGATCCGGTGAATGCCGGCGTGACATGTACATTTCCTTTTAGATCGCGATTCCCAGGCCATGTTTCAAGGCACATGCCTGGTTTTCGGGCTGCCCAGGAAATCGATGAAGGCCCGCAATGCCGGCGACATCTGGCGGCGGCTGGGACAGTAAAGATAGAAGCCGGGGAAGGGGGCGAACGCACGGTGGAGCGCGATCTCATTCCGATGGCGCGAGAAATGGATCTCGGCGTCATCCCGTGGTCGCCGCTGGCAAGCGGCGTGCCGGCGGGAAAGTACTGCCGCAGAGATCTCGCGCAGGACGGCGGCAGCGCCGATCCCCGCAAGAACATCGCCATCGCTGAAACGGTGAAGGAGATCGTGCGCGAAATCGGCATGACGCCGTCGCAAGTGGCGCTCGCCTGGATCTTGCTCAATCCCGCGGTCACCGGTCCGATCATCGGCGTGCGAACGCTGGCACAACTCGAAGACAATCTTGGCGCGCTCGACGTGACGCTGAACGAAGATCGGCGTGCGCGACTCGATCAGGCGAGCGCCATCGGTCTCGGCTTCCCGCACGAATTCCTTCAGCAACCGCTGACTCGGGCGGTGGTGTTCGGAGGCATGAAGATCGAGTCGCGAATCTGAGTCGCGACTCGATTTGAAAGGTCGAGCAGATCGCCATAAGGAACCGGAACTCATGAAGCCCGTTCATAAGTTCCAGGTTCTCTCCTGGAAGAGACCTTTCGACTGATGGAGGACATGATGGCGAGAGCAACGCATTCCATAAGTAGACGGGCCAAAACCAAACGCGCGACGAGTCGACCGGCGGCAAAAAAGCGTGCTGCGGCGAAACGCTCCACACGCAAGTCGTCGGTGCGCAAGTCAGCGACACGCAAGTCAGTGGCACGCAAGTCGGGGGCACGTAAGTCGGCGGCACGCAAGTCATCCACGCGCAAGACGGCCGCGCGCAAGACCTCCACCCGTAAGACTGCCGCCAGGAAATCGGTGCGGAAGTCCGCAACACGCAAATCCACCGCGCGTAAATCCACCACGCGCAAATCCACTGGGCGCAAATCGGCGGCGCGCAAGAAGACAGCCAGGCGCAGATAGTCGGCGCATGGCGATGCGCTGACGCTGAACCACGCGGCAGTGCGCCTCGGGAAACCTGACGCCTAGCCGTCCAGAAGCCCATTGCCGAAACCGCCCGGCAGTGCTCACAATCACGACGGTTAATCGTGAGGGAGCACGGAGATGGCGACGTTGCGTGGCGGTTTGATTCAGATGCGGCTCAAGGCCTCCACCGACAAAAGTCCGGCGGAGATCGGCCGGGCTATGCTCGATGCGCATCTGCCGCTGATCGAGAAGGCCGGGGAGGCAAGCGTGCAAGTGCTCTGCTTCCAGGAGGTCTTCACCCAACCCTATTTCTGCCCGAGCCAGGACGCGAAGTGGTATGCGGCGGCGGAGAAGATCCCCGACGGCCCGACGGTCAAGCTGATGCAAGAGCTGGCGAAGAAGCATCGCATGGTCATCGTGGTGCCGATCTACGAAGAGGAGATGGCCGGCGTCTATTACAACACAGCCGCGGTGATCGATGCCGACGGCAGCTATCTCGGCAAGACGCGCAAGGCGCATATTCCGCAGGTGGCGGGCTTCTGGGAGAAGTTCTTCTTCAAGCCCGGGCACTCGGATTATCCCGTCTTCAACACGCGGTATTGCAAGCTCGGTGTCTATATCTGCTACGACCGGCACTTCCCGGAGGGCTGGCGCGCGCTGGCGCTGAACGGCGCAGAATACATCGTCAATCCTTCCGCGACAGTGGCCGGGCTTTCCGAACATCTCTGGAAACTGGAGCAGCCGACCTCGGCGGTGGCGAATGGCGTCTATATCGGCGCGGTCAACCGGGTGGGCACCGAAGCGCCCTGGAATATTGGCGAGTTCTACGGGCAGAGCTATTTCGTCAATCCGCGCGGCGTCATCGAGAAGATCGCCAGCCGCGACAAGGACGAGCTGCTGGTGCACGACATGAACATGGACATGATCCGCGAGGTGCGGAACACGTGGCAGTTCTTCCGCGACCGCCGGCCGGAAACCTATGGCGCGTTGACGGACATAAAATAGGGGCAGGGACCGGTAAAGCGCGCGAATCTCAATCGCACGGGCTTCAGTACTGTACCCGCTTCGTCAGCGCCCCATCCACCACCAGGTTGACGCCCGTGATGAAGCTCGCGCGGACTCACATGGCCACCGCCGATGAGGTGTCGGACGCCGCTTCGCGATCGCGCGGCCGATTCCCTTGCTGCTTCCGCTGACGATGGCGCGTCGGCCCTTGGGCTTCAGATCCACGGCACGCTCCTCCAATGGTTCCGGCTACGGCTGCATCGTAAGGTCCTTTCGTTTCGGCCGCCAGCAGGCCGCGAACTCCGTTTCTGGAAAAGCCGTCGTTTTTAATCGATAATCGCCCGACTGCGGACAATCGCCCGGCCAGCGCATAAGGTTGTGTGCTGAACGGCCGATTGTATGAGGAGTGTTCTCAACGGAGGAGCCGCGCCATGAAATCGAGCTATCGCCAGCGTGCGATCGGAAACCGCAAGCTCAGCCCGGAAACCCTGATGACCAGCTACGGCTACGATCCCTTCCTTTCGGAAGGGTCGGTGAAGCCGCCGGTTTTTCTCACATCGACTTTCGCTTTCAAATCCGCTGAGGACGGCAAGGATTTCTTCGACTACGTGGCCGGCCGGAAGCAGCCGCCCAACGCGCAGGATGCCGGCCTCGTCTATTCGCGCTTCAACCATCCCAATCTGCAGATCGTGGAAGAGCGCCTCGCGGTGCTGGAAGGCGGCGAGGGCGCCTTGATGTTCGCCAGCGGCATGGCGGCGATCACGGCCTCGATCCTCGCCTTCGCGCGGCCGGGCGATACCGTGATCCACAGCCAGCCGCTCTATGGCGGAACCGAGACGCTGCTGGTTGGCACGCTGGCGCCGTTCGGATTGAAGGCGGTGGGTTTCACCGATGGCTTGAGCGCGGAAGCGGTGGAAGACTCCGTACGCAAATCCGCCGGTGGCAAGGTGCCGCTCATCTATATCGAGACGCCGGCCAATCCGACCTGCGGGCTGGTGGATTTCGAACTGGTGGTCAAAGCGGCGGACGCGATCGAGAAGCGGCAAGGATCGCGTCCCTTGATCGTGGTCGATAACACGATGCTGGGACCGATCTTCCAGCAGCCGCTGAAACACGGCGCCGATATCGTGGTCTATTCGCTCACCAAATATGTCGGCGGACACAGCGATCTGGTGGCGGGCGGGGTGATCGGCCGGGCCGCGGATCTGGTCGCGATCAAGAAGATCCGCAGCGCTTTCGGCATGCAGCTCGATCCGCATTCGAGCTGGATGCTCGGCCGCTCGCTGGAGACCGTGCATCTCAGGATGCAGCGCGCGAATGAAAGCGCGGCCAAGATCGCGCGCTGGCTGAAGGACCATCCGAAGGTGGCCGAGGTCCATCATCCCGACCTGATCAAGAGGAATCGCTATCAGGACGTCTACCGCAAGACCTGCGGCGGCGGCGGATCCACCTTCGCTTTCACGCTGAAGGAAGGCGGCGAGGCGGGGGCCTTCCGCTTCCTCAACGATCTGCATCTCTTCACCTTGGCGGTGAGCCTGGGTGGCACGGAATCGCTGATCTCGCACCCGGCTTCGACCACGCATTCCGGCGTCGCCCGGGATATCCGCGAGAAGGTGGGCGTCACCGAGGGCCTGGTGCGGGTTTCGGTCGGCCTCGAAAATCCGGACGACCTGATCGAGGATATGGCGGAGGCGCTTGAGAAGGTTTAGCGCCGCCGACTGGTGAGAGCGGAGCGACCTCTCTCTCCAACTCTCTCCCACAAGGGGAGAGAGGGCTCATCGAGTGCGTCTTGATGGCTTTTCGACCCCGTAGCGGATTATGAAGGCTTGCGAAGCAGCGTTCCCTCTCCCCCTGTGGGAGAGGGACAGGGAGAGGGGGCGAAGATTCCATCCGGACTTTATCCGTGCAGTTTGAGTCCTTTGGTCACCTTGTCCACGTCCTTGCGGTCGGCGTGGATGGCGAGGCCGACGAGATCGAGGGCATCGGTGGCGACGGCGGCGACAGCGGCCCGGTTGTCGGTGTCGCTTCCGGTGGCGAAGAGCGCGCTTGTGTAGATGGAGACCGTCAGGTTCCGCTCATTCGCGCGGCCGAGGGTGCGTGTCAGCTCTTCGCCGGTGGCGGCGAAGATCAGGATCGGCTGGCGGATCAGCGGGCCATAGGCGCGGCCGGAGCCGTCCCGGTAGCGCTCACCGGGCAGTTCCGGGTAGGATCCGACCAGACCGCCGGCGAGGAAGCTCGCCACATTGAGCTTCTGCCAGACGGCGATATCGTCGCGGATCACAATGGCGATCTTGGTTTCGAAACGCATGGGAAGGATCGTGGGCGAAAAGCACCAGCCGGGTCTTGAACGATCGTGCAAGGCGCCCAAAACGGATTGGATGCGGATGGCGCCGCGCCAATCGGGACTGGAGCGGATCGAGGCCTTCTTCACCGGCCATGCCTATGACCCGCATCGCCACGACACCTATGCGATCGGCTATACCGTGCATGGCGTGCAAGAATTCCACTACCGCGGCGCACGCACGGCGAGCTCGACCGGGCATGCCATGGTGCTGCATCCCGATGAGCGGCATGACGGTGAATCCGGGATCGAAGAGGGGTTCTGCTACCGCATGCTCTATCTGGCGCCGCGTCTGGTGCGCGACGCTTTGGGCGATCGCGCGCAGGCCTTGCCTTTTGCCCGGGCGGCGGTGGCTGATGACCCGCGCCTGATCCGCGCGCTGCGACCTGCTTTCGACGACATGGATCATCTGCTGGAGGACCTGCAGGCGGATCATCTGGTGCTGGCGATCGCGGAAGCCCTGCTGGCGCGTGATCCCTCGGCGGGGAAGCCGAGGGCGATGTCGGCGGATGGCACGGCGATCGAGCGCGTACGGCAATTCCTCGACGCGCATTTCGACCGGATGGTGACGTCGCGCGAACTGGAGGCAGTCGCCGATCTCGACCGCTTCACCTTGGCGCGGCAGTTCCGGAAACGACTGGGCACCAGCCCCTATCGCTATCTGACGATGCGGCGGCTGGACCGGGCGCGTTCCACAATCGCGGCGGGGCAGGCGCTGGCCGATGTGGCGGTGGATTGCGGCTTCGCCGATCAAAGCCACATGACGCGGCAGTTCAAGCAGGCCTATGGAATGTCGCCCGGACGCTGGCAAGTTCTGCAAGCGTCCCGGTGAAGCGCATTCAGTCGACGGCGATCATCACGTCGGAGGCCTTGACCACGGCATAGGCGGTCTGGCCCTTCTTCAGCTTCAACTCGGCCACCGCCTCGTTGGTGATGGAGGAGGTCACGATCACACCGTCGCCGATATCGAGGCGGACATGGGCGGTGGTCTTGCTTTTGTTCACTTCGACGATCTTGCCCTTGAGCATGTTGCGCGCGCTGAGCTTCATGACATCCTCCCGGTGACGAGACCGCTTATTCCGCAGCTTCCTGACCGTAGCCGATGATGCCTTTAACCTCCAGGAAGTCGTTGATGCCCCAATCGGCGTATTCGCGGCCGTTGCCCGACTGCTTGTAGCCGCCGAACGGCGCGAAGGTGTCCCAGGCGGGGTAGTTGATCTTCACCTGGCCGGCGCGGATGCGGCGGGCCACCTTGCGGGCATGCTCTATATCCTTGGATTCGATGTTGGCGGAGAGGCCGTAGACGGTGTCGTTGGCGATCTCTATTGCCTGGTCCTCGCTCTCATAGGGCATGATGGAGAGGACCGGGCCGAAGATCTCTTCCCGGGCAATGGTCATTTCCGGCTTCACATGCGCGAAGACGGTGGGCCGCACGTAATAGCCGCGATTGAGGCCTTCCGGCCGGCCGGTGCCGCCGGCGACGAGGGTGGCGCCTTCCTTGATGCCCTTTTCGATCAGGCCCTGGATCTTCTTGAACTGGGCCTCGCTGACCACCGGGCCGAGGACCGTGCCATCGGCCTTCGGGTCGCCGACCTTGTGGCCTTCCGCCGACTTCTTGGCGATCGCCATGGCTTCGTCATGCATCTTCAGCGGCACCAGCATGCGGGTAGGCGCATTGCAAGACTGGCCGCTGTTGTTGAAGCAGCCCTCGACGCCCTTGCGGACCGCGCGTTCGAAATCGGCGTCCGCGAGGATGATGTTCGGCGACTTGCCGCCCAATTCCTGGGAAACGCGCTTCACGGTGTTGGCGGCGTTCTTAGCGACCAGGATGCCGGCGCGGGTGGAGCCGGTGAAGGACATCATGTCGATGCCGGGATGGCCGGACATCGCCTCGCCGACATTGGGGCCGTCGCCATTGATCATGTTGTAGACGCCGGCGGGCACGCCCGCCTCATGCATC
>DASYDA010000519.1:0-5485 GCA_036499865.1 Dongiaceae bacterium
GCCTTACGCCAAGGCCGCTTCCAGCGTGGGATAATCCGTATAACCCTTGGCATCGCCGCCATACATGGTGGCGCGATCCGGCTTCGCCAGCGGACCGTTGGTGCGCAGCCGTTCCACCAGATCCGGATTGGAGATGTAGAGGCTGCCGAAGGCTACGAGATCGGCGCCGCCGCTCTTCAGCGCGGCCTCGGCCTTCTCCTTGGTATAGCCCGCCGCGGTGATGATGCGGTTCTTGAACAAGGGCCGGAAGAAATCCGCGCCGATCGGGCCGCCGGGAATTTCGCCGTCTCCCTCGCCCCAGGTGGTGGCGTGGATATAGGCGATGCCGAGCTCGTTCAGCGCTTCCGCCGCCTTGCCGAAGGTCGCGCGCGGATTGCCGTCCTTCATGTCGTTGAAGGCGGCATTGGGCGAAAGGCGGATACCGACCCGATCGGCGCCCACCGCATCGACCACCGCCTGCGTCGCTTCGGTCATGAAGCGCACGCGATTCTCCACCGAGCCGCCATAGCGGTCGGTGCGCTTGTTGCTGCCGTCGCGCAGGAACTGGTCGATCAGATAGCCGTTCGCGCCATGCAGCTCGACGCCGTCGAAGCCGGCCTGGATTGCATTCGCGGCGCCCTTGGCATAATCCGCAACGATGCCGGTGATCTCGTCGGTCTCCAAGGCGCGCGGCGTCTCGAAGGGGGCCATGGAGAAATCGGCGCGCATGGTCTGGCCTTCCGGCTTGATCGCCGAGGGGGCGACCGGCTGCGCGCCGCCCGGCTGCAAGGTGGTGTTGGAAATCCGGCCGACATGCCAGAGCTGCAGGAAGATTCGCCCGCCGGCCTGATGCGCTGCATCCGTCACCTTGCGCCATCCGGCGACCTGTTCCGGCGAATAGATGCCCGGCGTGCTCACATAGCCCATGCCCTGGGGCGAAATCTGGCTGGCTTCGGTGATCTGCAGCCCGGCATTGGTGCGCTGGGCGTAATATTTGGCGTTGAGATCGGTGGGGGCGAGGCCCGCGCCGGCCCGGCTGCGGGTCATCGGCGCCATCACCACGCGGTTGGACAAAGTGTAGCGGCCAAGCTGGATGGGATCGAATAGCATGGATTTTCCTATTGATTTCAGTCGGTTGATAATGAGCGAGTGCGATTGGTTTTTTATAAGTAAGTGATTACATACATGATATAAGCTTGATTTCAAGGGTCCCCGGGTAAATTTCCAGGGTTGAATTGCGATGGCAAAGGCGGCGGAAACCACGGCGATGGCGGTCTCGCAGACGGATGCCGAAACTCAGTTGCGGGACTCTCAGTCGCGGCGGCGCGACAAGGAGGCGACCAAGCGGGCGCTTCTGGAGGCCGCGGTCGAGGTCTTTGCCGCGCGTGGCTTCGATGGGGCCACCACCCGCGAAGTCGCCGCCAAGGCCGGCGTCAATGAAGGTCTGATCCAGCGCTATTTCGGCGGCAAGGCCGGGTTGCTCGAAGCCATCGTCGGCGGCCTCTGCAGCGAAAAGAAAACCGCCTGCAAGCTGGCGCCCAGCTGCGGCTGCCTGGAAACCGAGATCACTCGCTTTCTGAAGTATGAGATCGCACAGGCCGGCGCCAACCGCAATTTCATGCGCGTGCTTTTGTCCCGCGCCCTCGTCGATCCGGCGCTCGCCGTCATGATGAAGCAGTATTACAAGGCCAGCCGCCTGCCGCTGCTGGTCGAGCGCCTGCGCATTTTCCAGGCGGAAGGAAAATTGGACGCCTCGGCCGATCTCGAAAAGCTGGCCGGCACCATGGCCGCCTTCGCCTTCGGCCTCGGCTTCATGCAGCAGGTGATTTTTGCCGAGGACCCCGACTATCTGGACGCCATTGTCGCCAGCACGGCGCAGACCATCGCGCGCGGGATCGGTGGGCCAGTTTCCGCTTAGAGCTGTTCGGTGAGATCGAGCGACCCCTCATCCTGTCCTTCTCCCTCCCTGTCGGCGTAGGTCGACTTTGTCGGCGGGGGAGAAGGGGCGCTGTGGTGCAAGCCTTCGAACTCGGTGAACCCCCTCTCCCCTTGAGGGAGAGGGTAGGGGTTGAGGGGTCGCTCGATCTCTCCAGCTTTGTTTAGCCGAACAACCAGCCCGTTGCGCCGCGCGCCACCGCAACCACCCCAAGCCCCATCAGCAGAAGCACGACCACGCGCCGATAGGCCTTGGATGACGCCCGATCGAAGATGCGGTCGCCGAGCCAGTTGCCGATCAGCATCGCCGGCAGCAGAGCGGCACCGAGGATCAGCGAGCTGAGCGGCAGCAATCCGTTCGCGGCCGCGGAACTCGCGCTGGCGATGGCGGAAACCTGGAAGAAAAGGATCAGGCTGGCGCGGCCCACCTCGATGGTGATCGGCGAGGAGAGAAAGAGGAAGATGACGGAAGGGCCGGGCATCGCCGCCGCGCCGCCCGTCAACCCGGCGATGGCGCCGATGCCGGCACTCAGCAATGCGTGCGGCCGCTCGCGGAATCTGAATCCCAGCTGCACGGCGAAGGCGGCGATCAGCACCGCGGCGCCGATCAGCATGCGCATCGCATTGTCGGGAATTCCCGCCAACAACCAGGTGCCGAAGGGTGTCGCGATCAGCGCGCCGATGATGGTGGGCGTCAGCAATCGCCAATCGACGGCGCGCCAGATCTTCGGCAACAATTGCAGCCCGGCCAGGATCGCCAGGATCATGATCGAAGGGATGATGCGCGCCGGTGAGAAGAACAGGGTCAGCAGCGGCACGCCCACGACGGCGAGGCCGAAACCGGTGAAGCCGCGGATGAAGGCGGCAAACATGATGCAGAGGCTGGCGAGCAGCCAGGTGGAAAGTGTCAGGTCCCCGAACATCCGCCGGTCATAGCCGAGCGCCGCGGATCCTTCCATAACAGACTGAAAAAATTCGAGTTTCCACAAACGGCCGGAATCTGCGGCAATCGGCCGATTAGACTAATCTTCAAATGCGATTATTTTAATCTGAGTTAGAGTTTGATCGCGTCCTGTTCTGCAATTCCGGAATTTCTTTTCTAAACAATGCGCTAGATTGGCCTGGGGATTCATCGATACCGGTAGCATTCAAATCGAGACGCGATGACTGAACGCCATATCGTCACCGAACTGCACGCGGCGCCTGTCCCGGTCGCCGGCGAGCAGATCATCGACACCTCGCCCGCGACCGGCGATTCGGTGAAGACCACCACCTGTTACATGTGCGCCTGCCGCTGCGGCATCAAAGTGCATATGAAGGACGGCCAGGTTCGCTATATCGAGGGCAATCGCGACCATCCGGTGAACAAGGGCGTGCTCTGCGCCAAGGGCTCCGCCGGCATCATGACGCAATATTCGCCGGCCAAGCTGAAGAAGCCGCTGCTCCGCGTCGGCGAGCGCGGTGAGGGCAAGTTCCGCGAGATCGAATGGGACGAGGCGATGGGCATCGCCACCATGTGGCTCTCCGAAATCCGTGCCCGCGATCCCAAGCGCCTGGCCTTCTTCACCGGCCGCGATCAGTCGCAGGCCTTGACCGGCTGGTGGGCGGCGCAGTTCGGCACGCCGAATTATGCGGCGCATGGTGGTTTCTGCTCGGTCAATATGGCGGCGGCGGGGCTCTACACGATCGGCGGCTCGTTCTGGGAATTCGGCGAACCGGATTGGGAGCGCACCCGCTATTTCATGATGTTCGGCATCGCCGAGGACCATGACAGCAACCCGATCAAGCTCGGCCTCGGGCAATTGAAAGGCCGGCCGGCCGACAATCGCGCGAAATTCGTCTCCATCAATCCGGTGCGGACCGGCTATTCCGCCATCGCCGACGAATGGATCGGCTTGGCGCCGGGCACCGACGGCCTCTTCGTGCTCTCTCTGGTGCACGAGCTGATGAAGGCCGACAGGATCGATCTCGATTTCCTGGTGCGCTACACCAATGCGCCCTGGCTGGTGATCGAGGCGCCGGGCACCGAGCATCACGGCATGATCGCCCGCGATGCCGAGGGCAATCCGCTTTGCGCCGATTCGATCTGCGGCGGCATCGTGTCCGCGCTGAAACCGGACATCGCGCCGCGTTTGGTGGGCGAATTCGATCTGGCGGACGGCAAGCGCGCGCGGCCGGTCTTCGACCTGATGGCGCGGCGCTATCTCGATGAAAAATATGCGCCGGAGAACGTCGCGGCCACCATCGGCATCGATGCCGAGACCATCCGTCGGATCGCCGCCGAGCTCGCCCACGCCGCCTTCGAGCAGTCGATCGAGATCAAGACCGAATGGACCGATTGGGCCGGCCGCAAGCATGACCGCTTCATCGGCCGCCCGGTCTCCATGCATGCCATGCGCGGCATCTCCGCCCATTCCAACGGGTTCGACACCTGCCGCGCGATCCATCTCTTGCAGATGCTGCTGGGCAGCATCGATTGTCCAGGCGGCTTCCGCTACAAGCCGCCGTTTCCCCGCGCCATTCCGGTGCCGCAACTGCCCAACGATCAGACTGGACCGCTGCAGCCCTTGAAGGGATCGCCGCTCGGCTTTCCTTTGGGACCGGAACATCTGCTGGTCGATGAGAACGGAAAGCCGAAGCGCATCGACAAGGCCTTCTCCTGGGAGGCGCCGCTTTCCGCTCATGGCCTGATGCATATGGTGATCCACAACGCCTGGGCCGGCGATCCCTATCCGATCGACACGCTGTTCATCTACATGGCGAACATGGCGTGGAACTCGAGCATGAGCCCAGGCGGCGCCATGGCGAAGCTCGCCGATAAGGATCCGGCCACCGGCGAATACAAGATCCCGCATTTCATCTATGCCGATGCCTATTATTCCGAGACCGTCGCCTATGCCGATCTGGTGCTGCCGGACACGACCTATCTCGAACGCTGGGATTGCATCTCGCTGCTGGATCGCCCGATCTGCGACGCCGACGGCGCCGCGGACGCGATCCGCCAGCCGGTGATTCCGCTCGACCGCGATGTGCGTCCCTTTCAGGACGTGCTGCTGGATCTCGGCGCGCGGCTGGGCCTGAAGCCGCTTACCAATGAAGACGGCACGGCGAAATATCCCGGCGGCCTCAAGGACTATCTGGTCAATCACCAGCGCCGCCCCGGTGTCGGCATGCTCTCCGGCTGGCGCGGCGTTGACGGCGACAAGAGCGGCCGCGGCGAGGTCAATCCCGACCAGCTGGAACGCTACATCGAGAACGGCTGCTTCTGGCGCAGCGAGATTCCGGATTCCGCGAAATTTTTCCGCCACGCCAACAGCGACTATTTCGACTGGGCGATCGGCCTCGGCTTGAAGGATTTGCGCGACCAGATCGTGCTGCAGATCTATTCCGAGCCGCTGCGCAAATTCCAGCTGGCCGGCGAAGGCTTCGGCAAGGTGCTGCCGCCGGAAGCGGATCGCGCCCGGTTGCGCGAGCGATTCGATCCTCTGCCGGAATGGCATCCGCCGTTCGGTGAGGAAGAAAGTTCGGTGAGACCCGTCAACCCCTCACCCCGTCCCTCTCCCTCAGGGGG
>DASYDA010000520.1:0-1510 GCA_036499865.1 Dongiaceae bacterium
CTTCAGGATGTCGAAGCCGACCTTCACCTCTTCCACCGGATCAGCGGAGAGCGAAACGCGAATGGTGTCGCCGATCCCGGCCCAAAGCAGCGAACCCAGGCCGATCGAGGATTTCACCGTGCCGGAGCGCAAGCCGCCGGCTTCGGTGATGCCGAGATGCAGCGGGTAGTCGCAGGCATCCGCCAATCCTTGATAGGCGGCAACCGCCAGGAAGGGGTCGGACGCCTTCACGCTGATCTTGAACTCGCGGAAATCGTGGTCTTCCAGGATCTTGGCGTGATCGAGGGCGGATTCCACCATGGCTTCCGGGCAGGGCTCGCCGTATTTCTCCAGGAGATCGCGCTCCAGCGAGCCGGCATTGACGCCGATCCGCATGGAACAGCCGTGATCCTTGGCGGCCTTCACCACCTCACGGACCCGTTCCGCGCTGCCGATATTGCCCGGATTGATCCTGAGACAGGCCGCGCCGGCTTCGGCGGCCTCGATGCCGCGTTTATAGTGGAAATGGATATCCGCGACGATCGGCACCGTCACCTGGCGCACGATATCCTTCAGAGCCCTGGTCGAATCCTCGTCCGGGCAGGAAACCCGCACGATATCGGCACCGGCGGCCTCCGCGGCCTTCACCTGCGCGACCGTCGCCGCCACGTCCGAAGTCAGCGTGTTCGTCATGGTCTGGACGGTGATCGGCGCGTCGCCGCCGACCAGGACCGAACCGACGCGAATCTGCCGGGATTTCCGACGCTGAATGTCGCGGTAGGGACGTACACTCATGTTCCGAGAACTCGCTTTTTTATGGGGCGCCGGCACGGCCGGGGCGGAAGCGGCTGTAAAATCAGCTAGAACATGCTCCGGCAGGGTTGAAAGATCAAGCCCCACGGTGCCGATGCGGTGTGAATCACCACAAAATTATGACGACGGATCAATGTGTTATTCGCCGTCATCCGAATTGAAGGCGGACCCGTTGGCGAGCGCCACTGGATCGAGCTTGATTCCCCGCTTCACCACGCCGAGGGATCCGACGCTCTGCAGCGGCTTGCCTTCGAGCTCGATCACGATGCCGCCCGCATTCCCGGTGGTCATGACGAGGCCTTTTTGGTCGGGAACGTTGTAGCTCTCGCCCTGCCTCAAGACCCTCTGCAGAAGCACATTGTCGCTGGGGTCCCGAATCTCGATCCAACTGTCGCGATTGGCCCGAATGACGATTTTTGCGGCTGGCGGCGGCGGGACGGCGGCGGTTTGCCCGTTCGGCGCCTGGGTGGAAGCTTGCGAATTCGCCATCGCCGCGGTTCCAGTTGCGGTTTCCGCCGGGGCGCTGGCAGCCGGTGCGTTGTTCGCGGGCGCGGCCAGAGGAGGCGGGGATCCCTGGCCGAGGACAACGGCTCCCGGGGCATTGGTCGTCGGCGCCGCGACAACCGCTGGCGGTGGAGCCGCAGGTGCAACGTTCTGGGTGGATGGCGGCACCGGATTATTGGTCGAAGGGACAGCGGCTGAAGCCGCACTGGGTGGA
>DASYDA010000521.1:0-3552 GCA_036499865.1 Dongiaceae bacterium
AGCGAACTCCTATTTCTCCGTGGCGACGATGCCGCGCACGAACCAGCGCTGCATGCCGATCACCAGGACCAAGGGCGGCAGCATGATGATCAGCGTGCCCGCCATCGCCACGTTCCAATTGGGGATGCCGTTGTTCTGCGGGATCAATTCCTTGAGCTGCGTCACCGCGGTGCCGTGATCGGGATCGGTGGTGACCATCAGCGGCCAGAGATACTGGTTCCAGGCCCAGACGAACATGATGGTGCCCAGCGCCGCCATATTGGTGCGCGAAAGCGGCAACAGCACGTCGAAGAAGAAGCGGAGCGCCCCGGCGCCATCCATGCGCGAGGCCTCGGTCAATTCGTCGGGCAAGGTGAGGAAGAACTGCCGGTAAAGGAAGGTGCCGGTCGCGGTGGCGACCAGCGGCAGGATCAATCCGGTATAGGAGTTGAGCAGGCCCCAATTCAGCGCTACGCGGTAGCCGCTCACCTGCTCGACCAGCCAGGTGATGCCGGTCAAATCGAGGATGGTCTGGTACGGCATCAGCGCATTGGCGGCGACCGCATAGGTCGGCACGATGCGGACTTCCAAGGGCAGCATCAGCGTGATGAAGATCAGCCAGAAGATCACCATCTTGCCGGCATAGCGGAAGTAGACAATGGAGAAGGCGGAGAGTGCGGCGATGAAGACCTTGCCCAAGGCGACGCCGCCCGCGAACAGGATGCTGTTGAAGATCTTCGGGCCGAGATCGGCGCTGGTCCAGGCTTCCTGGATATTCGCCCAGAACTGATTGCCGGGCACCAGCGGCATCGGCACCTCGTTGACGGTCCGGAGGTCGTGGCTCGCCGCGATGGCGATGATGACGAAAGGCAGCAGTGCCGAGACGAGGCCAAGGAACAGGATCGCCTGCGAGACGAAATTGAGGACGGGCGTGCGTTCGACCATGATCCCGCCCTCTATTTATAATGCACCCGCCGCTCCAGGAATCGGAACTGGGCGACGGTCAGGAGGATCACCAGCAGCATCAGGATGATGCTCTGGGCGGCGGCGCCGGAATAATCGAGGCCTTGGAAGCCGTCGAAGAAGATCTTGTAGACCATGAGTTCGGTGGCGCGGGCCGGCCCGCCCTGGGTCATGATATCGACGATGCCGAAGCTGTCGGTGAAGCTGTCGGTCAGATTGATCACGATCAGGAAGAAGATGGTCGGCGTCAGCAGCGGGATCTGGATGTCCTTCATCCGGCGGATCAGGCCCGATCCGTCCATCGCCGCCGCCTCGATCAGGCTTTTCGGGATCGCCTGCAGAGAGGCCAGGAAGAAGATAAAATTGTAGCCGATATATTTCCACACATAGGCGATGACGATCGCGATCATCGCCTGGGTCCCGTTGAGCGAGGGATCCCAAAATCCCGGCCAGGCGTGGTTGACGAAAGCCATGAACCCCGCTTCCGGCGCCAGGATGAAGCGGAAGGCAAGGCCCAGGGCGGGTGCCGCGATGGCATAGGGCCAGACCAGGATGGTGCGATAGATGCGATAGCCCCGGAGTTCGCGATCCGCCAGCAGCGCCAGGATCAGCGCCAGCCCCATGCCGAGCGCCGTCGCGGAAAAGGCGAAGACCATGCTGTGCAGGATCGAGCCCCAATAGACGGGATCGCCCAGCATGGAGGTGAAATTGGCGAAGCCCACCCAATCATTGCCGCCGCCCCAGGGGCGCTCCAGCGTGAAAGCCCAATACAGCGCCTCGCCCGTCGGCCAATAAAAGAAGGTGAAGATCAGCAACACCTGCGGCAGCACCAGCAGGGGACCCAGCCATTTGTTGGAAAAGAGCGCGCGTTTCTCCATGGTGGTCTAGCGCTCCGTTTCCGGGTGGCGGCCATCGAGTTCGCGTCCAACCCCCACCCTAACCCTCCCCCAAGCTTGGGGGAGGGGACCGGCAGCAACGTACTCATGATTTCGGATAAGCGAAGACTCTCTCCGTTCCCCGCCCCCAAGTTTGGGGGCGGCCCCGCGGACGAATGTCCGCATCCGCGGACGGGCGGGTTGGGGTTGCTCTATCCGCGTGATGACTGTCGCCAAGACGTCGGCTTACGGCAACTGCTTGCCCTTATATGTCGCTTCGAAGCGGCGCAGGATGGCGTCGCCGCGTTCGACCATCTGGTCGATGCCTTCCTGCACCGAGACCTTGTTGGCGAAGATCGCCTGCCAGCCATTGGAGACTTCGTTGCGGATCTGCAGGAAGCCGCCGAGACGGGTGCCGTGGGTGGCCGAGGCCTGGTCGGAAGCGTTGAGACTGGCGATCGCGATCTCGCGGCCCTTGTATTTGGGATCGTTGTAGAAGCCCTTCTGGACCATGTAGTCGTAGCTCGACTTCGTGACCGGGATATAGCCGGTGGCGGTCGACCAGAACAAAGCCTGTTCCGGCTGGGCGATGAAGTTGAGGAAGGCCGCGGCGGCCTTGTATTCCTCCTTCGACTTGCCGGCGAGCACCCAGAGCGACGCGCCGCCGACCAGCGAGCTCCGCCGCTCGGTGCCTTCGTAGACCGGCAGCATGGCCACGCCCCAGTTCATGCCTTCCTTCGCGGTGCGGCCGATCGTGCCGTGGTCGCCGACCGAGGTCAGGATCATCTGGCAATCGCCGTTCGCAAAGGCCGGGACCATTTCCTCGCCCGTCTCCTTGCTCTTGATCTTGGCCAGGCCCTGATCGTACCAGCTCTTCAGATCGGTCATGTATTTGACGAACGTGGTCTTGTTGAAGACCAGCTCGGTATCGAGGCCGCCATAGCCGTTATCCTTGGTGGCGAGCGGCTGGTTGTTGACGGCGGAGAATTGTTCCAGGAACTGCCAGCTTTCGTCGGCGCTGATGTTGAAGCCGAAGGGGCAGGCATAGCCGGCCTGCTTCAGGGCCTTCATGTCGGAAGCGGCCTCTTCCCAGGTCTTGGGCGCCTCGGTCTTACCGATCTTCTGAAAAGCGTCCTTGTTCCAGTAGAGCAGAGCGGTCGAGGAATTGAACGGGAAGGAATACATCTCCCCCTTGGAGGTGGCGTAATAGCCGCGGATGCCCGGGAGATAGTCGTTCCAGTTCACTTGGTAGCCGTTATCTGCCATCAGCTTCGAGACCGGGTAATAGGCATCCGAGAGCATGAGATCGAGGGTGCCGACGTCGAAGACTTGCACGATGGTCGGCTGCTGGCCGGCGCGATAGGCGGCAATGGTGTTCTGCACGGCTCCGGCATAGGTGCCCTGGCTGGTGCAGACGATCTCGTAATCCGATTGCGACTGGTTGAAGTGCTGGCAAACGTCCTGCACCCGCTTGGCGATGTCGCCGGAATTTCCATACCAGAAATCCACCTTGGTCTTGCCGCTGGCCAGAGCGCCGGCGGAGAGGCCCGTGGAGGCGAGGACGATCAACGCGGCCGCGCTGGCGGCGGCGGTGAGATTTCTTTTCATGCAGCACCCCGTATGTGTTCGTTTCGATTGGCACATCGCGGAGAGGCCAATCGCATACGGGGATGATGCTCCGGATATGTCCGGGTGAAGTTTCGATGAAGGCTCGGCGTCGGTTCAGTGACGGCTG
>DASYDA010000522.1:0-12998 GCA_036499865.1 Dongiaceae bacterium
TTCGGCGGCCGCGCAATACCAAACCAGCACATCGCGGTCGAGCAAATTCCAGGAATCGCGCTGCTGGACCCGCGAGCCGATCTTGGGACGGGAGAGGATCAGGCCCTTCGCGGTCAGCATCTTCATGGCTTCGCGCACCGCGGTCCGGCTGACGCCGTAGGCCTTGCAGCTTTCGGCCTCGTTGGGAAGCAGATCGCCCGGCGCGAATTCACCGCGCAAAATGCGGGCGCCAATATCCTGCGCCACCTGATGATGCAGGCTGCTTTTCTTCACCGCAGCAACCTTGGTAGCCTGACGGGTTTTTTTCATTAGAGCATTTTCACTATGGAAATCCGAAACCGCTCACCTGTCGCGCCATAAATCATCGTACATTTCGCAACGCAGCATTCAATATTTAACGCGAGACGCCAGCGAAGTTAGCATAACATCGCAATTTATCATACATAACGTCATTGCTGATCTTTGGCACGTTGTGATACGAGGCAGTATCCTTTGAAGGACACTTCATAGCATCGTTTTGCGACTATCCCAATTCGGTTTGGCCCAATTTGGGTCCGGCTCAATTCGGGTCTGTAAAGGGTGGATCGGACTTTGCGCCTTATTCAATTCCAAGGCCGCGGCAGCCGCGGCGTCGCCAGGATCGACGGGGAATCCGCCATTGTGCTGTCCGGTATAGCGGACATACGGGGATTGGCGGAGCGCGCTATAGGAAACAAGCGTGGCTTAGAGGCGGAAGCCCAGGCGGCGCCATCCGGCGAGCGGCTGGACTACTCGGCATTGCTAAAAGAAGGTCGCGTTCTTCCTCCGATTGACCATCCGGATCCCGCCCATTGCCTGATCACCGGCACCGGGCTTACCCATCTCGGCAGCGCCGAGGCCAGGGACAAGATGCATGTCAAATTGTCCGGCGGCACCGAAGCGCTCACCGACTCTCTGAAGATGTTCAAGATGGGCCTGGAAGGCGGCAAGCCGAAGGGCGCCGGCGCGGGCGTACAGCCCGAGTGGTTCTACAAGGGGGACGGTTCGGCGCTGGTCGCGCCCGGCGCCGAGTTGCCGATGCCCGCCTTCGCCCTCGACGGCGGCGAGGAACCGGAGGTCGTCGGCCTCTATATGGTGGGGCCGGACGGCAAACCCTGGCGCCTTGGCTATTGCCTCGGCAATGAATTCTCCGACCATATTACCGAACGCCAGAACTATCTCTGGCTGGCGCATTCGAAACTGCGGTCCTGCGCGATTGGTCCGGAATTGCGCATCGGCGCGCTCCCCGACCACCTCGCAGGAGAAAGCCGCTTGATCCGCGGCGGGGAAACCATCTGGAAAAAGCCCTTCCTCAGCGGCGAAGCCAACATGTCCCATACCGTCGCCAATCTGGAATTTCATCATTTCAAATATGTGCAATTCCGCCGGCCGGGCGATGTCCATATCCATTTCTTCGGTGCCGCGACCCTGAGCTTTGCCGACGGCATCCGCACGGAACCCGGCGACCTGTTCGAGATCGAGATGGCCGAGTTCGGTGCAACCCTGCGCAACCGGCTGGCCAAGAAAGGTCCCGCCGACTTCGCGTATGGTGGCGTCGGCGCCTTGTAAGCGCCAGCTTGCAGCGGGGCAAACAGTGACCATCGCAGCCATTTTCGCCGATTGGGGAACCACCAATCGGCGTGCCTGGGCCGTCGATCGCGACGGCAAGGTTGTCGATCACCGGCACGACCAGGAAGGACTCCTCGGCGTCCAGGACCGGGCTTTCAAAGCCTCGTTTGGGCACTTCGTCGGCGATTGGCTGGCCTCGAGCGCTGCCACGGTACCGGTGCTGATGGGGGGCATGGTCGGCAGCAAGCTCGGCTGGCAGGAAGTTCCCTATCTTGCGACACCCGTTGCACTCTCGGAGCTTCCCGCCCAGCTGGCGAGATTGCCCGATCTCGGCACGCATCCGGTGCGCATCGTTCCCGGGCTTTCCTCCCGCATCGAAGGCCGGCCGGATGTGGTACGCGGCGAGGAATGCCAGATATACGGGCTCTGGCTCCGAGACCGAAGCGACCGGCTCTGCGTGCTCCCCGGTACGCATTCGAAATGGTGCGAGATCGCTGGCGGGCGCGTGACCGGTTTCCGCACCTATATGACCGGCGAGCTCTTCGCCCAGCTCACCGGTTCCGGCACGCTCGCCCAGCTCATGCGCGCCGACGCACCCCACGACGCCGAGGCCTTCCGGCTCGGCCTCACGGCCAGCGCGGAGATCAGTGCCGGCGGCCTGCTCAATCGCCTGTTCAGCGTGCGGACGCTGGGACTGTTCGGCGAATTGCCGCCGGAGGCACTGGCCTCCTATCTTTCGGGCATCCTAATCGGTTCCGAATTGCGTGATGCCACCAGCCGCTCCACCCTTGACGGCAAGCTCGCGATTGCAGTTGTCGGCGCGCCGAAGATGACCGGTCTCTATGTCGATGCGCTCAAGGAACTGAGCATCGAAGCGGAAGCGGTCGAGGGCGATGCCCTATTCCGCGCCGCACTTCATCATATCGCCGTGACCGCGAAGCTGATTTAAGGGTTACTCGCCGGGCGCCGGGTGGCTGATCGCCTGCGCGTGCGAGGTGACCGCCGTGCTGCGATGGAGCAGCCCTGAGAGCTGCTCGAAGTAGATATAGATCACCGGCGTGATGTAGAGCGTCAGCAACTGCGAGAGCATCAGGCCGCCGACCACCGCGAGACCCAGCGGCTGCCGCAATTCCGCGCCGGCGCCGGTGCCCAGGGCGATCGGCAGCGTGCCCATGATCGCCGCCATGGTGGTCATCATGATCGGACGGAAGCGCAGTAGGCAAGCCTCATGGATCGCGGCCTCCGGCGCGGCGCCGTTGCGCCGGCGGTCCAGCGCCACGTCGACCATCATGATGGCGTTCTTCTTCACGATGCCGATCAGCATCACGATGCCGATGATGGAGATGACGTTCAGCGTGGTATGGAACAGCATCAGGGTGATCAGGGCGCCGAGACCCGCCGCCGGCAGGCCGGAGAGAATCGTGATCGGATGGATAAAGCTCTCATAGAGAATTCCCAGCACGACGTAGATCACGAAGACCGCCGCGAGAACCAATACGGTCATGCCCTGCAGCGAATCCTGGAACACCTGGGCCTTTCCCTGGAAGCTGGCGCTGACGCCAGGCGGCAACCCGATGTCGCGCTCGAGATTTTCGACGGCGTCGGTCGCCTGGCCGAGGGAATAGCCGGGACGGAGATCGAACGAGATGGTGACCGCCGGCAACTGGGATTGGTGCTGGATGCTCAGCGGGCCGGCGATCCGGTGCACCGAAGCGACCGAATCGAGCGGTACCAAGGCCCCGCCGGTGCCCTTGATATAGATCTTGCCCAATCCGGTCTCGTCGATCTGGAACTTGGGGTCAACCTCCAGAATGACTTCGAAATTGTCGCTGGGCTGATAGATCGTCGAGACCTGGCGCGTGCCGAAGGCGGCATAAAGCGTGTCGCGGATCTGGTCGGTGCTGATGCCGAGGGCCGTCGCCCGGTTGCGGTTGATGTTCACCATCAATTGCGGGCTGGAGATCTGCAGGTCGCTGGTAACGCCTTGCAGCATCGGCAGCTCGGTCATCGCGTCTTGCAGCTTCGGCGCAAACTGCTCGAGCTGATCCAGGCTGATGCCTTGGAGCGTGAGCTGGTACGGGCTCTTCGAGGAACGGCCGCCGGTGATGTTGAGGTTCTGAATCGGCTGCATGAAGACGTTGATGTTCGGCAGCGACGCAAACTTCCCGCGCAGCCGATTGATGATTTGCGACGACGACGCCTTGCGGACGTCCAATGGCTTCAACCCGACGAACATACGACCGGCATTCTCGCCGCCGGCGAAATTGCCGCCGGCCGTCGAGTTGACCACGTCCACCGCCGGATCGGCGCGGATGATCGCTTCGACCTGCTTCTGCGCCGTCACGAGGGCGGCGTGGGACATATCCTCCGGACCCTCGGTATTCACCGAGATGAGGCCCGTGTCCTCGATGGGGAAGAAGTCCTTCGGCACGATCATCGCGGCATAACCGGTGGCGCCGATCGAGGCCAGGGTGATCAGCAACACGATGATGCGGTTGCGCAAGGCGAGATCGAGCGTGACGCTATAGGCCTTCAGCACCGCATTGAAGCCGGCTTCGGTCCAGCGGAAGAACGCGCCATGCTGCGCGTCGTGCTTCACCGGCTTCAGCAGCCGGCTGCACATCATCGGGGTCAGGGTCAGCGAGACGAAGCCCGAGATCACGATGGTCATGCTGATCGTGACCGCGAATTCCTGGAACACGCGCCCCACGATGCCGCCCATGAACAGCACCGGAATGAAGACGGCGACCAGCGACAACGTGATCGACAGAATCGTGAAGGCGATTTCCCGCGAGCCCTTGAGCGCGGCGTTCCAGGGCCGCTCGCCGTTCTCCACATGCCGGACGATATTCTCCAGCATGACGATGGCGTCATCGACGACGAATCCCACCGAGAGCGTGATCGCCAGCAGCGACAGGTTGTCGATGGAATAGCCCATCAGATACATACCGGCGAAGGTGCCGATCAGCGAGACCGGCAGAACCAGCGCCGGAATGATGGTGGCGGTGAGGTTTCGCAGGAACAGGAAGATGACCATGACCACCAGTCCGATCACCAGGGCCAAGGTGAACCGTACGTCGGCAACCGAATCCCGGATCGACTGCGACCGGTCCAGCATGACATGCAGCTTGACCGAAGCGGGCAGCTCGGCCTGCAGCTTCGGCAGTTCCGCCTTGACGGCGTCCACCACCGCGACGGTATTGGCATCGGGCTGGCGTTCGATGGCGAGCAGGATGGAGCGCTCGCCGTTGAACCAGCTCGCCTGTTTGGCGTTTTCCACACCATCGACGATGTTGGCGATATCGCCGAGCCGGACCGGATTTCCGCCGCGATAGGCGACGATCAGCGGTCGGTAGTCGGCGGCGGCGGCGAGCTGCCCAGGCGCCTGCAGCACCGCGGTTTTCTGCGGACCGCTCAGTGAGCCCACCGGCTTGTTGGAATTGGCCGCCGCGATGGCGTTCTGGATGTCGTCGAAGCCGACGCCCATCGCCGCCATGCTGTTGGGATTGGCCTGGATCCGGACCGCGTATTTCTGCGCGCCGAAGACCTCGACCTGGGCAACACCGAGAATGGTCGAAAGCTGCTGGGCGATGGTGTTCTCGCCGTATTCGTCCAAAGTCGAGAGCGGCAGTTCCGGAGAGGTGAGCGCCAGAAACAGGATCGGCGCGTCAGCTGGGTTCTGCTTGCGGAAACTGGGCGCCGTAGTCATATCGTCGGGCAACTGGCGCGCGGCGGTGGTCAGCGCCGATTGCACGTCCAGCGCCGCGGCATCGATGTTCCGGTTGAGATCGAACTGCAGCGTGACCCGGGTGTTGCCCTGAGTGCTGGTCGACGTCATGACGTCGATGCCGGGAATGGTGGAGAACTGTTTTTCCAGCGGTGTCGCCACCGAGGAGGCCATAGTGTCCGGGCTGGCGCCGGGAAGCTGCGCACTGACCGAAATGGTGGGGAAATCGACGTTAGGCAGGGCCGCCACGGGCAATTGCCTGTAACCCGCCAAGCCGACCATGACGAAGCTGATCATGAGCAGAGAGGTCATGACCGGCCTGCGGATGCAGAGTTCCGGTAGCGTCATTGATTGGCGCCGCTGCTGCCCTGGGGTTTCGCCTGCGAATTCTGACCATCGCTGGCTTCGGATAAGCCGGCGGATTTGGGTGGCGTATCTTCTGCCAACGAGTTGGCGGCGGTCGGCAGGATCTTCACCTTGATGCCGGTTTCGAGCCGCAACGCGCCATCGGTAACGACGGTCTCGCCCTTGGCGAGGCCCTGGGTGATAACCGCATCGCGGCTATCTTGCCATCCCACGGTAACGGGCCGTGTCTCCACGGTCTCGTCCGGTTTCACCACCCAGACATAAGAGCCGTTCTGGCCGATCTGCAGCGCGGCGGAAGGAATCACGATGGCATTCGGCACGGTGCGGAACGTGATGGTCACGTCCACGAAGAGGCCGGGCCATAATGCCTCATCTTCATTTGGGAACTGCGCCCGAACCGGCAGCGTATTGGTTAGGGGGTCTACCGCGTTTTCGGTGAACGAGACCAAGCCGTCATGCGACGGCGCGTGGCTGTCCGGAATATGCGCGGTGACTTTCACCGGTCCGGCCGCCATAGCCTGCTGCAGCTCCGCCAGGCTCTGCTGCGGCACCGAGAAGGCGACCAGGATCGGCCGGATTTGATTGATGGTCACGAGCGCGGTTGAATCGGCGGAGCGCACCGAACTGCCGGTCTTCAGCGCGACGGTACCGATGCGGCCGCTGATCGGCGCCGTGATCGTGGTGTAGGAAAGATCGACTTTGGCGGAATCGAGGGCAGCCTGATCCGCCGCGACGGTCGCCCGCAGGGTCGCCACGCTGGTCTGGGCGGTGTCATAATCCTGACGGGTTGTGTAGTTCTTCTGGGCGAGGGGTGTCAGCCGATCCACTTGGCGCTGCGCCATCGCGCCCGATGCCTGATCCCGCGACAATGCTGCCTGAGCCTGTTTAACGGCTGCGGTGGCTTCCCGATCATCTAAGTGGAAAAGCAGGTCGCCGGCCTTAACTTCCTGGCCATCCGCGACCGAAACCTTGTCGATGACCCCGTCGATCCGCGACCGGACCGCGACGCTGGCCAGGGTCTGCACCCGGCCGACAGTCGCGAAATTGACCGGCATCGCCCGTTCGTCCGTCGCCGCGACCTGGACGGGGACCGCTTTGGGGGCGCGACCTGTGGTCGCAGGCGCCGCCGTTTCACCATGCAGGCCATAAATCAGCCCGCCGCCGCCAACTATGGCGACCAAACCAAGAACCAGAAGAACCCGAACCCGCATACTTAACGCCATAATTGACTGAGCCGGCGCTCCTTTCGGGTCTCCGAAACGACAAAGACCCGATTGCGCTGGGCCTAGTACGTCGCTTCGGCTTGAATCCGGCGCTACAGGCCGATAAATTAGAACTCATGAGTTTGCTTTTCAACAACAGAAACATGACTGGGACATGACATCCTCACCACGCCGTGATTGGCGATCGGAGCGTCGCCAGAAAATCCTGTCCGCCGCCGCGGACTTGTTCAGCCGCAATTCCTATGAAGCGGTTCAGATGCGGGATATCGCCGGCATTGCCGAAGTCGGCAAGCCGACCCTCTACCGCTATTTCCCTTCAAAAGAAGAGCTGTTTTTAGAGGTGTTTAAGCGCGATCTGGATCACTTGGACTTGGCCTTGGCCGAGATCGGCGCCATGCATGAATCGCCTCGCCAGGCCCTGGAGAGTCTGGTCAACCATATGGTCGGCGCCCTCGGCGGCCAGGTTGCCGCCCTCAGGCTGCTCACCGACGATCAATCAGAAGTGATGCATAGATGGCGGAGCGAATTCCGCCGTCGGCGTCGCCCGATCGTCGATGCGATGCGGAGCATCCTGGAACGGGGGATTGCCCTTGGCGAATTCAGACCGGTCGATCTGGAGACCGTTCCCTCCATGCTGATCGCGGTTGTCCGTGGCGGATTGATCGGTGCGCATCGCCTCCCGAGAGAACGCATAACAGTTGCCATGATCGACCTGGTCATGCATGCGCTCGCCACGGAAACCAAGACCGCGGAAAAGGCCCAAGCTGCGCACGCCGCTTAAAGACCTAAAAAGGCACCGGCGCCGCTTAGCCTTGCGACGCCGGCGCAGTTCGATGAGTTTGGTTAATTCCACCGGGGCTGATTTTTACCCGGATAGATTATTCCCAATAGGGCGGCATGCCGAAATGGCTGTAGAGGCGGCTGTTCCATTCGGGGTTGCCATAGCTCTGGGTGTAGTCGTCGCCCAACGTATTCGGCGCTTTTTTCAGGACATCGGTCGCCGCGCTGACCACATAGCCGCCCTGGGATCTATCGTAGCGTAGGATGCCCCACGGCAGCGCGCGCCGGTCGGCGCCCATGCCCAGGAAGCCGCCGAAGGTCACCACCGCATAAGCGACCTTGCCGGACACCTTGTCGATCATGACATCTTCAACTTCGCCAAGGTTATCGCCGGCAGTGCTGTAGATATTCGTGCCGGCCACCTTGTCTGCCGCGATCAAATTGATGGTTTCTTTCTTCTTCAAGGTGTCGTTGTCGGTCGGCATCGAGCGCGTCTGAGCCTGTGCCATGAATTCCTCCGTTGAATGGCTGTGTACTGGGTCAATGGCCCCCTGCCCAACCTGTTCCAGGGATGGAGGAAATTGTCTTGAAAATCGGGTATTTCAGACCTCTGAAGTGAGATTTCGGTTATCTTTTCCAAACAGGGTCGAGGGGGGAACCAATGCAACAGGACGCGATCCGACAAGCCGCGAAATTTTTGTGGAAAGCGCGCATTGAGGAACGACGCATCAACGCCCTGCCCGCGGAATTCCGCCCGCAAACATTGGCGGAAGGCTATGCCATTCAGGATGCGATGCTCACTTGCAGTGAACAGCCGGCGGTGGGATGGAAGATCGCGGCCACCAGCGCCGCCGGGCAGCGGCATATCGGCGTCACCGAGCCGCTGGCAGGACGGCTGTTTCGCGATTTCGTTCTGCCGGATGGTGCCCATCGCCCGACGAAGCCGCTCCTGATGCGCGTGGCCGAGGCTGAATTCGCCTTCCGCATGGCGGATGACCTGCCGCCGCGCGGCCGCGACTACGTCACCAGAGAGGTTTGCGACGCCATCGGCGCCATGCATCTCGCCATCGAGATTCCCGATGCGCGCTTCGAGAAATTCGACACGATCGGCCCAGCGCAAATCGTTGCCGACGACGCCTTCGCCTCATGGTTCGTGCTGGGCTCGCGCGTGAAGAACTGGCGCGATCTCGATCTGCCGAACCAACCGGTGCGCGCCTTGAAGAAGGATCAGATCGTCGCCGAAGGCAGCGGCGCCAATGCGCTGGGCGATCCGCGCATTGCCCTCACCTGGCTCGCAAACCATCTGAACCGACGGGGCGATCGTTTGAAAGCCGGCGATGTCATCACCACCGGAACCTGCGTGAAGCCGGTCGATATCGTGGCGGGCGATGTCGTGGTTGCGGATTTCGGACCGCTGGGCCAGGTCAGAGCAGGCTTCGACTGAGTCTATTCCAGATCGACCGTCTTGCCGGTGCGGACCGACAAGTCCGCCGCCAGCGCGATTCTGAGGCTGCGCACGGCATCCGCCATATGTTCGGAAAGATCGAGATCTTCGCGGATCGACTTCAGCAGATAGCGCTGCTCGCGTTCGCAGAGATCGTCATGGCTCGGCTCGTCCTGGGTGTCGAAGATCTCGTCACGGCGCGCCAATGATCCGTCGGCCGCAAGATCGGCGTGATGCAGCAGGATGCGATTGGTCTTGGTGTGGGTGTTGATATCGGCGGATCTGGTGTCGGCGCCGCCAGTTTCCGCCATCACGATGCTGACGCTGCCCATCGGCCCGATCACGTCTTTCACGAAATAGGCGGTTTCGCTCATCATCGGACCCCATCCCGCCTCGTACCAGCCGACCGAACCGTCGTCGAAAGCGACCTGGAGCTGGCCGTAATTATACATCCCCTCCGGAATATCGACGCCGGCCATGTGGTCGGTCAGCCTTGCGCCAAGCGCGTTGACGCGCAGAGCCTTGGCGCGGGTGATCTGGCACATGACATCGAGGTAATGCACCCCGCAATCGACGATCGGCGACAGGCTCTGCAGCAGTTTCTTGTGGTCTTCCCACTGCCTGCCGCTGCTTTGCTGGTTCAAGTTCATGCGGAAGACCAGGGGTGAGCCCAGGGTTTTCGCGAGCTCGATGAATCTCGTCCACGAAGGATGATGGCGCAGGATATATCCGACGACGAGCTTCCGTCCGGTGCGGTCGGCGGTCGCCACGACCCGTTCGGCATCCGCCACCGTGTCGGCCAGGGGCTTCTCGACGAAAACATGGGCGCCCGCTTCCATGGCCCGGATCGCATAATCCGCATGGGTATCCGACCAGGTGCTGATCGCGACCACGTCCGGTTTCACGGCCGCGAGCGCCGCGCCAAATTCGGTGAAGCGCGCCGCCGAAGCGAGCTCCTTCGGCATCGGGCGTTTGTCGATGCCACGTTCACAAAGCCCCGCGATCTCGAATCCGTCGATCCGCGCATAGGCCTTGGCGTGAGACATGCCCATATTGCCGAGACCGACCGCCAGGACCCGCAATTTCCCCACCATGATTTTACCTTTCGTCCTGGCGCTGGCCGCCGATCCAGGTGGATTTGACGCGGAAATCAGCGTCGAGCAGCACGAGATCCGCGCGAAAGCCCTCGGCGATCCGTCCCAATTCGTCGTCGAGACGAAGAAATGTCGCCGGATTCAGCGAAGCCATGCGGAGCGCGTCCTCGATGGAAACATCCAGCTCTCGCACGATGTTCCGAACCCCCGTGGCCATATCGAGATCGGAGCCGGCCAGCGTGCCGGAGTCGGTCATCAGCGCGCCGTTCACGCGGCGAATGCGCTCGCCAAGAAGATCGAAGCTTTCCGCCGCGCTGCCGACCGAAGGCATGGCATCGGTGACCAGAATCATGCGCTCGCATCCGCGCGCCGCCAGGGCGACCCGGAGCGCCACCGCCGAGACGTGGTGCAGATCGACGATAAGGCCGCACCATAATTCGTTGTCATCGAGCGCCGCACCCACCGGCCCGGGATCGCGGCTCGCCAGCGGCGGCATTGCATTGAAAAGATGGGTTATTCCGGTGAGGCCCGCGGCCTGGGCCCGGCGCATGGTGGCGACATCGGCCTTGGTGTGACCGGCCGCGATCGCCACCCCGGCCTTGGCGAGATGCGCGATGACCGACGGATCGACGGTTTCCGGCGCCAAGGTGACCAGAACCCGTCCATTCATCGGCAGTTCGATCATGGCGAGATCGGTATCCGCCACGGAACGCATGAATTCCGCACGATGGACGCCTTTCCGCTCCGGATTGAGGAACGGGCCCTCGAGGTGGATGCCGAGTATGCCGGGCGTTCCCGCTTGCAGCGCGGCCCGGGCGGCGGCGATCGCCTCCCGCATGCGTTCCGGGGCATCGGTGATGAAAGTGGGCAGGAAACCGGTCGTCCCGAAGCGCCGATGCGCGGCTCCGATCGCGGTGATCCCTGCCACGGAGCGCTGCTCGTTGAACAGCACGCCGCCGCCGCCATTCACCTGGATGTCGATAAAGCCCGGCGCCAGCAGCCCCGTGATATGCTGCCGCTCGATTTCCGGCTTGAGATCCGATTCAGCGACAATGGCGCGGATCCGCCTATCAGCAACGACGACCGCGCGGCCTTCCTGCAATCTGTCGCCGTCGAACAGGGTCGCGCCGATCAAGGCCGTCGCCATCAATGGATCTCCGTCACTGTTCCGGGTTCGGCGGGCCGAAGCTGAGTTCGGCCACGAAGTCGTAGGCATCGCCCCGGTAGTAGGAGGATGTAAACTCAACGGCGGAGCCATTTTCATCGAAGGAACGGCGTTCGATATAAAGCGCCGGCGTTCCGTTAGACACCTGCAGCAACCGCGCTTGCTCAGCATTGAGCAGAACCGCATGGAGACGCTGCAACGCACGTCGCGGCCCGTGTCCATTCGCCACCAGGACGGCATAGAGCGACCCCTGAACCACTTCCGGATCAGGCAGCCACCGGTTGGGCAGCACGGCATGCTCGATTGCCATCGGAATTTCATCGGCCATGCGCAGCCGATCGACGCGGCTGACCAGCTCGCCCGGCGAAAGGCCGAGTGCCATGGATTCTTTCGGCGTGGCCGGGCCGACCGTACGGCCGAGGAACACCGCGCCGGGCCGCATCCCGCGGCTCAGCATGTCGTCGGTGAAACTGGAGAGCCGGGAGAGCGGCTGCTCGACCTGAACCGCCGGGGCGATGAAGGTGCCGGAACCCCAGCGCTGGACCAGCATGCCCTTCTCGACCAGGCCGGCCAGCGCCTTGCGCACGGTCACGCGCGATATTCCCAACTGGCGGGAAAGCTCGCGCTCGCTGGGCAGGGCTTCGTCGGCGCGCAGCTTGCCGGAACGGACGGTTTGCTGGATCAGCCGCTGGAGCTGCAGATAAAGTGGTGTCGGGCTGTTCTCGTCGAGACTGCCCGCGTCGCGGAAATCCTCCTCGGCCGGCTCGGCCACGGATCAGGCTCCCTGCAGCGCCGGTTGCAGGCGGCGCGCCATGAGGATGGCGCCATCCAGCGCGTCCGCCTTCGGGGCCGTCAGCCGGGCCTGGATGGGCGCCGGCAGCCAGGGGCGCATCGGCTCAGCCAGACCACCCATCAGGCAGATCGAAGGGGCTCCCACATCGAGCAGGCGCTGGGCGATGCGTGCGATCCCCGCCGCCGCCGCCGTCACGATCGGCAGCGCCAGTTCATCCTCCTTCTGAGCATGCTCGAATACGAGCGGCGTGAATTGCGCGAAATCGGTCGGACGCGCGGCATCGGCCCAGGTCACGATTTGCGCCGGATCATTTTGGAATCGCTGCAAAAGAGCCCGCGAAAGCTCTGTCATTGGCGCCATCCCGTCATGGGCCCAGACCGCATGACGGACGGCCTGTGCGCCGATCTCGAAGCCACTGCCGTCATCTGAGATCACATGGCCCCAGCCGCCGATATTCCAGCGTTCGCCGTTCACCACCGCGAGGCCGGCGGAACCGGTGCCGATGATCAGGATCGCGCCATCCCGCCCGCCATGGGCGCCGAGCCAGGCGATATAGCCGTCGGTGTCGAGAGCGATTCGCGCGAAAGGATGCGGCTGCGCGAGCAGCTGGTTGCGCTTGTCGTCATCGACCGCGCCTGCCATGCCGAGGGCAACGACGGACCGGCTGAAGGCGGCCTTATCCAATCCGACGGCGCGCATGGCGGCTTCCGCCGCCTCGACCACCGAGGCCATGGCGACACTCGCCCCGAGACGAGCATTGGCAGGCCCGCCTTCCCCCTCGCCCAGCAATTGACCGGCGGCGTCGCGGATACGCGCCCG
>DASYDA010000523.1:0-10136 GCA_036499865.1 Dongiaceae bacterium
CGCATCGACCGCGAGCTCGAGATATTTGCTGGGCAGGAACTGGTTGTTGCCCATGGCACCCGCCCAGGAGCCGATCATCTTCTCGACCGGAATCCTGTAGCGGGTCGAGAGCGTCAAGGCGGAAAGCATCTCGGTGCAGGCGAAATCGCTGCGCTGGGCGCCATAGC
This sequence comes from Dongiaceae bacterium, assembly GCA_036499865.1. Classification (GTDB taxonomy): domain Bacteria; phylum Pseudomonadota; class Alphaproteobacteria; order Dongiales; family Dongiaceae; genus Dongia. Next base: position 168 of record DASYDA010000523.1, read on the forward strand.
CGAGATTGGACAGTGCCTCGAAGACATTGACGTCGCCGAAGCTGCGGCCGAAATCGGTCTCGATGCCCCAGATTCCCATCAGGGTGCCGGAATCGACACCGTATTGCCGCGCGGCGGCATCGACCACGTTGCGGTTGAGCGCATATTGCTGCTGGCCGCGGGCCACCCGGTCATCGGAGACGGCGCGCGACAGATAGGTCCAGACCGGGGTCACGAATTCCGGCTGCTTGGCCTGCTTCTGGCCGATGGTCGGATTTTCCTTCACCGGAGCGAAGGCCTCGACGATCAGTTCCTTGGCTTGGCCGCTGTGTTGGGCATAGGCCTCGAAATGCTCGACCCAATCCACGAAATTAGCGGCGCTCGTCGGGCAGGTCTTCTGGTCGATCCGGGTGAAAGCATAAGGGTCCACGGCCGCCATCGTGGTCGCCGACGGAGCGGTTGGGGCGGGCGTGGTCTGAGCGCAGCCGGCCAGGACCGACAATACGGCGATGTAAACGGCCGGACGCACAATTGCACTGACGTGCCCGCCGATCTTCTGGCACCCGAGGGACGACATTCTGCTCTCTTTCCGCTGGAAGGCCCCGATTCTCTCGATCCACCGAGAATAAGCGGGCAAGCGGCCGTTGTCACCGACCCGCCTGTCCGCCCCGCCTACCTACCTACCGGTCCTCGCCCGCCTACCCGTCCTCGCCCGCCCATGGATCGCATAACTGGCATGCATGGCAAAATGTTGGCGAAGCTTTGGCTGTCCGGAGCGGCGCTGCTAATCTCCCGCCGATGCAGGGGAGAATCATGGAAGCCAGCGGCGCCACAATGCACCGCAAGGGGGCCGCGCTGGTGTTGGCGGCGGCGCTTTGCTGGAGCAGCGGCGGGCTGATCGCCCGCTTCATCACGACGGATGTCTGGACCCAGACGGCGGGTCGCGGCTTCTTCGCCGCGGCGACCCTGCTGGTCTTCATCGTGGTGCGCGACGGCAGAAATACCTGGACGCTGTTCCGCAATCTCGGCCTGCCCGGCTTCGCGGTGGCGATCTGCTTCGCCTCGGCATCCCTGTGCTTCGTCATCGCGCTGCGCCATGCCACCGTCGCCACCATCCTGGTCATCCAGAGCACCGCGCCCCTGGTGGCGGGCGTGATCGCCTGGATCTGGATCCGGGAAGTCTTGGGCTGGGCGCGCGGCCTCGCCATGGCGGTGGCCCTGTTCGGAGTCTGGCAGATGGTCTCCGGCGGCACCAGCGGCGGCGACACGCTGGGCATCGCGCTTTCCTGCATCATCGCCCTCTCGCTCGGTATCGCGACGGTGATGGTGCGTCGCTACAGCGCCATCCGCATGACACCCGCAATGTGCCTGGCGGGCGTCCTGCTGATGGTGATCGGCCTGGTCGTGCGCGAGCCGGGCTCGGTCTCGGCTTCCGATGTCGGTCTGCTCTTGCTGTTCGGGGCCGGACAGCTCGCCATCGGCATGATCTTTTTCACCGTCGGGGCGCGATTGATTCCGGCGGGCGAGGCCGCCTTGCTGGGCCTGCTGGAATGCGTCTGCGGGCCGCTCTGGGTATGGATTTTCCTCGGCGAGGAACCCGGCAATCGCGCCATCACCGGCGGCTTGCTCACTGTCGCCGCCGTCGCCGGCAACACGATATACGAGATGGTGCGCGCCGCCCGCCATACCGGCCAGAGACCCGAGCAAAGTGGTCCGGGCCGGGCGATCGGCGGGCCGGTATAAGCCATGCGTCATTCACGTTTAAGCCGGCGCGCGATCGCCAGCGTGGTCCTGCCGTTCTCCATCGGCTATCTGATGTCCTACCTGTTCCGCACGGTGAATTCGGTGATCGCGCCGGATCTGATCGCGGAACTGCACCTCGACGAGGCCGGGCTCGGCCTCATCACCTCGGCCTATCTCTACGCCTTCACCCTGTTCCAGCTTCCGCTCGGCCTGCTGCTCGACCGCTACGGCCCGCGCAAAGTGCAGGCGGTCCTCCTCGCAATCGCCGGGTTGGGCAGCCTGGTCTTCGCCCTCGGCCATGACGTCGCGACGCTGGCGATATGCCGCGGCGTCATCGGCCTCGGCCTCTCCGGCGGGCTGATGGCCGCTTTCAAGGCAAACGCCCTCTGGCTGCCCGCGCCGCGGGTGCCGCTGGCGAATTCCATCGTGGTGGCCTTCGGCGGGCTCGGCGTCTTCGCGGCGACCATGCCCTCCGATCTGATGGCGACCGCCTTCGGCTGGCGCAGCCTGTTCTTCGTGTTGGCGGCCGTGATGGCGGTGGTCTCCGCGTGTGTCTGGTGGCTGGCGCCGCACGGCGACGGAACATCCGACGGGCAGCCAAAGCGCCCCTGGCTGACGCAGCTGCGCGACATCGGCCCCATCTTCACCCGGCCGAGCTTCTGGCGGATCGTGCCCATGGTCGCCTTCGTGAGCGGCGGCTTCATCGCCGTTCAGAGCCTCTGGACGGCGCGCTGGCTGACCGATGTCCGCCTGCTCGACCGCGCGGCGGTGGCCGAGAATCTGATGGCCATGGCGATTACTTTTTCCGCCGGTTCCCTCCTCACCGGATTGCTGGCCGATTGGGCCGGCCGCCGCGGGATCGGGCTGAAAGCGGTGATCGCGGGCTCCTTCGTCGTCCTGGGCGCGGCGGAGCTGGGCTTGATCTTCAATGTCCCCCTGCCCGCCTGGCTGCTGGTGGGCGCCCTCGGTCTCGCCGGCTCCGGCACCAACCTCACCTATGTCATGCTGGGCGACCAGTTCGGCCCAGCCATGGCCGGACGGGCACAGACCAGTCTCAATCTGCTGCTCTTCCTGGCGGCGGCCTTGCTGCAATCCGGCATCGGCTGGGCGCTCGATCTCCTGGTCGATACCGGCCTCTCGGGAAATCCGGCGACCAATTATGCGATGATATTGGGACTGCTCTTCGTCCTGCAATCGGCCACCGTCATCTGGTTCGCAGGCCTGAAGCAGCCGCGCCCCGAACAGTAAGCATGACCGGAATTGCCTTCAGGCTGCGCCCGGCGGAAGCCGGCGATGCGAAAGCCATCGCTGAGATGCATGTCGCGGTATGGCGCGCCACCTATGCCGCACTGGCGCCGGAACATTGCACCCGGATTCTGGATGTCCCCTATCGTCTGGCCCGCTGGCACGAGATCCTGGCTGAACCGAAAGAAGATCGCGCGGTTCTCGTCGCGGAATGCCAGGGTCGCCTTGCCCGGCTTCGGCATGTGCGGCGCGCCCGGTCATCCCGTTTTCGGTGAGCACGGAGAGATCAAACATCTCTATGTCGGGCAGGATTCGAAGCGCCGCGGCCTCGGCCGTCGGCTGCTGGGAGCGATGGCGCGCACATTGCGCGATTTCGGTCATTCGGAGATCGCTCTCGGCGTCGTCGCGGAAAACGTGCCGGCCCGCGCCTTCTATGAGACCCTGGGCGGCGCGCAGATCGGCGCCTATACGGATCCCGGGCCGCATTGGCGCTCCCATAACCTGATTTATGCCTGGAGCGATCTCGATACGCTGCTCCACAATACCGGGCATCAATCCGGATAGGCGATTTCCAGGATTTCAATGATTTCCGGGCCGATTGGCGTGCGCACGGTGACCGTGTCGCCGACCTGGCGGCGCATCAGTGCCCGCGCAACCGGCGAGGTCCAGCTGATCCGGCCGTCCGCGAAGGTGGTTTCGTCGATGCCGACGATGGTGATCGTGGTCTCGCTGTCATCGGCGCGGGCATAGGTCACGGTCGCGCCGAAGAACACCTGATCGCGCCGGGTCTGCCTCTGGGGATCGACGGGGACGGCGGCGGCGAGCCGTTTGTCCAGGAAGCGCAGGCGGCGGTCGATCTCCCGTAAGCGCTTCTTGCCATAAATATAATCGCCGTTTTCCGACCGATCGCCATTGCCGGCCGCCCATTCGACGACCCGCACCACCTCCGGCCGGTCGACGGTCCAGAGGTGGTGGCGCTCGGCTTTCAGCCGTTCGAAGCCGTTGGGCGTGATGTAGTTCTTGCCGCCGGGCGGCAGCGCTGCCTCGTCCTCTTCTTCGGCTGGATCGGTGGAGGGGGTGAAATTCATAAAACTTTCCAAAAGGGGACCAGGGCGGCGATCAATGCCATATCCTGGTTTTACAGCGCCATGCCACGATGCGCGTCCATACGTAAAGCGTTAATTCCACACCGAGATTGCGACTCGGTATTTGCGCCCGATTGGCAGTTCGCCTCGTTTCCAGTATGTTGCAGGCCATGGGGACGATGGCAGCGACGACGGAAATCGGTCGGCGGCTGGGTGAGTTTACCCTGCTGGACAGCCTGAACGACGCGGAAAAACGCGCTGTCGAGCAGCGCTGCCACAAACGCACCTATTCCCGGAACGAAACCATTCTGGATAAGGGCTCGCAGAACCGCGAGGTCTTTTTCGTGGTGCGCGGCTCGGTTTCGGTGATCACCTTCTCCCCGGCCGGCCGCGAAGTCACCTTGGCCGCAGTCAAGGCCGGCGATTTCTTCGGCGAATTGGCCGCCATCGACGGCCAGCCACGCTCTGCAAGCGTCACCGCGATCGAGAAAAGCGAGATCGCCATCATGCCGCCGGAGCTTTTCCTCGAGCTGCTCCGCAACCACGCCGAGGTCTCGCTCCAATTGTTGACCCGCCTTGCGCGTATGGTGCGGGCAAGCGGATTGCGGATCCTGGAGCTCTCGACCCTGCAGGCGGCACAGCGCGTCTATGCCGAACTGCTGCGCATGGCGCAGCCGGATGCGGCGGTGCCCAATCTCTGGGTGGTTCGGCCGCTGCCGCCCATGCATGAGATCGCCAGCATGACCAGCACGACCCGCGAAACCGTCAACCGCGCGATCAGCCAGCTATATCCCGGCGGATTGCTGAAGCGCAAAGGCCGCAACCTCTACATCATGGATCGCGGCAAATTGCAGGAAATCGTCCAGTCGATCCAAGCGCACCACCTGCACAAGTAAATCCGCCCGGATATAGATCTCGTCAGAGATGGTCCGCGCCCCGGTCGGCCTCGGCGTCCTTGTGGACGGTGGGCGATGCGGAACCTATGGGCCGCTGGCGCTGCAGCCGCTGATAGGCAGAAATGCTGAGCGGAATGCTGGTGAGATAGGCCACCAGCACCAGCAGCAGCGTCGCCCAGGGCTCCGCCAAAGCGAGCGCGGTGACGACGGCCACCACGATCATGGTCGGCAGGACCAGCGCCTGGGTCACCTTCAGGCGTTTGAACGAGAACGTCGGAATCCGGCTGACCAGAAGGCCGGCGACCGCCAGCATCACCGGTCCCACCAGAAACGGGCTGCGCAGAAAATCGAGCCTGAATTCAAGCCAGGCGATCAACGGGAGCAGCACCAGCCCGGCGCCGGCGGGAGCGGGAACACCGGTGAAGAAGCGGCTGGTCCAGGCCGGCAGATCGGTGTTGTCGAGCTTGGTGTTGAAGCGGGCAAGACGCAGCGCCATGCCGGCGCTGAACAGCAGCGTCAGCGCCCAGCCGGCGCCCTTGACATCGTGCATGGTCCACATGAACAGCACGACCGCAGGGCCGACGCCGAAGCTCACGAAATCGCTGAGCGAATCCAGTTCCGCGCCGAATTTCGACGAGGAATCCAGCAGCCGGGCGATCCGGCCGTCGAGGGCGTCGAACACGGCGGCGAACAGGATCGCCAGCACCGCATGTTCCCAACGCTGATCCAGCGCGAAGCGAATGCTGGTAAGGCCCGCGCAGAGCGCGAACAGCGTCAGCATGTTCGGGATCAGCCGATTGATCGAGTGATCCCGCAGGCGATTTCGCCGCATGTTGCGGAAATTGCCGCCTCCCGGCATCTTCGGGCCGCCGATCATCGCCGCTCTCCCAACCTTACCGATTCCTCGGAATTCAGGTCCGCGACCACCGTTTCTCCGGCGATCGTCGTCTGGCCCACCGAGACCAGCGGCTGCACACCGTCAGGCAGGTAGACATCCACCCGGCTGCCGAACCGGATGATACCGAATCTCTCTCCCGCGCGCACCCGCCTAGCCGTCGTGAGATCACAGCGGATCCGCCGCGCCACCAGGCCGGCGATCTGGACGACGCAGACGTCGCGGCCGTCAGCCAGCCGGAGATGGACGGATTGGCGCTCGTTTTCTTCGCTGGCCTTGTCCAGCGAGGCATTGACGAATTTTCCCGGCCGATGCGCCAGGGCCACAACCTCGCCATCCACTGGAACGCGGTTCACATGGACGTTGAACACGTTCATGAAGACGCTAACCCGCATCAAGGGCCGGCTGCCGAGGCCGATCTCAGCCGGCGGTACCGCCGGCTGGATCATCTGGACCACCCCATCGGCGGGGCTGATGACCAAACCCGCCCGGCTCGGCGTCACCCGCTCCGGATCGCGGAAAAAATAGACGCACCAGCAAGTTAGGACGAGTCCGACCAGGCCGAGCGGGGTCGCCAGCCACCACAGCAGCACGGTTGCCGCGGCAAATATGGCAATCAGCGGCCAGCCGGCGCGGTGGATGGGCGTCAGTACGGAATCGAGCAAATCGAGCCTCGTCAAAGTCTGAAATCCGCGGCAGGCGGTCCTGAACCGCCAAAGCGGCTTCCGGCGCGGTTTCCCATGCCATAGATCGGGCGGCGGGTCACTAGATCAAGGTGATCCACAGTTCCAGATCAGGTTTTACAGATCGTTAATCCGGACCGGATAGGCTGTTGTACCCACGGACAGAATTCTCCGGGCAAGGTTCCTCGACTGTGAATTTGAAGGCCATTCCCCTGCTCTCGGCGCAACGTATCTCCGAAGCGGACTCGCGCCTGCAGGTCAACACCAATCAGGCATTGCAGATAGGCCGGCTTGACCGGCAGATCGAATTCGCCTTCCGCCTGATGGGCCTGAGTTTCACCGCCAATACCCGCCCGGCAGACAACGGCACGGTGCTGCAGCTTTCGGCGGAAGTGGGGCCGGTCCCTTATTCCGCGGAAGGCGTCGGGACGCGCCGGAGCGCCTTGTCGATCATCGAATCCGCGCAGATGCTGCCGGAGGCCCGGCTGGTCATCAGCCGCAGCCGGTGGATCTACGTGATCGGAAAATCGGCGCTATCCGAAGATTGGTCCGCCGCGGATGCGATCAGTGCCAGCACACGGCTTGTGCTGCAGGTGAAGCCGCATCTCACGATGCTGCTCGAAGTCCTGCCCTGCCGGCACAGCCATCACTGACCGGCCGGTTCTTCGGCTTCAATCCTTCTTCACGGGCAATTGGAATATCTGGCCCGGATAGATCAGGTCCGGATTGCCGATCTGGCTCTTGTTCGCCTCATAGATGACGGTGAACATCACCCCATTGCCATAGGTCCGGCGCGCCAGCCGCCAAAGGCTGTTGCCCGGCTGCACGATCACGCTGTCGTCCTTCAAGTTCACGGTCGAGAAATCCGGCTGCGAGAACGGCACCTTGACCCGCGCAATCACCTTGCCGTTGCCATCCACCATATCGACCCGCAATTCATGCTCGCCGGTCGGCGCCTTGGCTTGAGGCACGAAGGCCCAACGGCCGCTGCTATCGCCCTTGGCAGCGCCCAAGGCGTTGTTGTCGAGATAGATGAGGAGATCGCCGTTCGGCAGGGAATGCCCGCTCAGCATGGCGCGCCCGTCCTGGGTATAGTCGATGGTGTCCAGGCTCAAAGGCAGCGGCGTCTGCGCCGGAGCGGCATTGGTGGCGGAGGCCGTGACCGGCTGGCTCGGCTGTGCCGGCTGGCTGGGAGAGTTCAGGAGCTGCGTCGGCGCCGTACCATGTTTCGGAACCTCGATCGCCAAAGCCCCGCTCGGCCGCGTCACCGGCCGGCCGGCGATATCTTCCGCCGGTTTCGGCACCACAACGATGACTTCCTTATCGGATTCGAGTGACGCGCCTTTGTCGTCCGTCGCCTTCAGGCTGAATTTGTGTTCGCCGGGATCGATCGCCGAATCGGGCAACAACACCCATTCGCCGCGATCATCGGCCTCGGCGGAACCGATCGGCTTGCCGCTGTCGAGCAGCGTGATCTTGGCGCCTGGCGCCGCGCGCCCGGCGATCACCGCATCCCCGTTCGGATTGACCCGGACCACGTCGAAGCTCGGCTTCACTTCCGGCGGCGGCGGATTCGCGGCCGGCGGATTCGCGGCCGAAGTCGTCTGAGTCGATGATGCGCCCGATGACCCGGCCGAGGACGGTGGCGACGCCGAAGTCGAGGACGACGATCCGTTCGACGATGCCGGGGGCTGAGAGGCCGGTTGATTCGCTGCGGCATTGCCGGCGGCACTGTTCTGCGTGCCGGCGGCGGCATTGGCCGTAGCCGCGGGTGTCTGTGTCGCTGGAGCCTGCGTTCCTGGCGGTGTCGCGGGAGACGTATTGCCGGACGTCGCTTGGGTCGAATTTTGGGCAGGGGGATTTTGGCCGGGGGAATTTTGGCCAGGGGAATTTTGGCCAGAGGAACTTTGGGGGGCCGGATTGGCAGGCTGGCTCTGTGTCGTAGCCGGCGGCGTATCGTCCACGTCCTGCTTTCCGACGGCATAGATCAGCCCCAGAATCGCTGCGACGACAACGGCGCCAATGGTTCCGATCAAGGCCAATCTAGTCATGAAACCGCTCGATTCCCATGGACATGGTCTCGTCACAAATTAGTCTGGATGCCAGCTTTACGCAATCAAGCTGCGCGCAAGCCGCATGGATTCCGCAGGGATTTGACAGGTTTCGCCGCTCTTCGCCGCCGGTCGCCCAGCCTCGATCTCCTGCGGCCATACCCGGCCGCAATATCCAATTGACGTTGCTGGCGATAGGCTCCAAAACAGGTTGGAACAGGTCTGTCGTCCTCCAAGACCCGGCACGGCCGCTACCGCCGAATCCGGTGCCGGAGCCCATTTATCGAAGAGCCCATCCATCGAAGGCCCTCATCTATCTTATGCCCTTGATCAAATCTCTTTGCGTCTATTGCGGCTCCGGCCGCGGCAAATCACCCAGCTATGTCGCCGCCGCCCGGGAACTGGGAAGGGCGCTTGCCGAACGGAAGATCCGCCTGATCTATGGCGGGGCGCGCATCGGCATCATGGGCGAGACCGCCGACGCGGCCATTCAGCACGGCGGCGAGGTCGTCGGCATCATCCCCGCCCATCTGCAGAACAGCGAAGTCGGCCATTCGGGCATCACCGAATTGAAGGTCGTCGACAGCATGCACACACGCAAGAAGCTGATGTTCGACATGTCGGACGCCTTCGCCGTGTTGCCGGGCGGTTTCGGCACGCTCGACGAACTCTTCGAGATCATCACCTGGCGGATGCTTTCGCTGCACGACAAGCCGGTCGTGATCGTCAATGTCGATGGATATTGGGACGGGCTCCAGGATCTGGTCGATCGCGTGATCGATGAAGGCTTCGCGCGGGAGACCGCGCGTCAACATTTCTCGGTGGTCAATTCGATCGGGCGGATGTTCGACATCCTGGCAGCGCCTGCCGATACCGCCGAGGTGGATCACCCCGAACGGATGTGAATACCATCCGGACGGAATCTGAACATAGGATCTGAATACAGCGCCGTCGCGGGATCTCCGCGCAGCGGCACGCAATGGAGGAACGGAGCATGGCGAAGATAAAGGTCAAGACGCCCCTGGTGGAGCTCGACGGCGATGAGATGACGCGGATCATCTGGAGCTTCATCAAGCAGAAGCTGATCCTCCCCTATCTCGACATCGACCTCAAATACTACGATCTCGGCATCGAGAAGCGCGACGAGACCGGCGACCAGATCACCATCGATGCCGCCAATGCGATCAAGCAATACGGCGTCGGCGTGAAATGCGCGACCATCACCCCCGATGAAGCGCGGGTGAAGGAATTCAATCTGAAGCAGATGTGGAAGTCGCCGAACGGCACCGTCCGCAACATCCTGGACGGCACCGTGTTCCGCCAGCCGATCATCTGCCAGAACGTGCCGCGCCTGGTGCCGAACTGGACCCAGCCCATCGTGATCGGCCGTCA
>DASYDA010000524.1:0-6490 GCA_036499865.1 Dongiaceae bacterium
ATCGTTTATTCGTTCTGGCCGACCGTGAACGGGCAGATCGTCCACGAATGGACGATCGCCAACTACACTCGATTCTTCACCGGAGAGGCCTACTGGCGAATGCTGCTCCGGTCCTTCGGGCTGGTCGCAATTGCGTCCGGGTTCACGGCGGTCCTGAGTTTCCCGTTTGCCTACTTCGTGGCGGCCAAGGTGCGGCCGACACGGCGGCTCGGCTGGATTCTGATCGCGATCATTCCGTTCTGGACCAGCTATCTGATCCGGGTCCTCGCCTGGCTCAACATGTTCGGCGACGAGGGGCTGATCAACAAGGCGCTGATGAGCACCGGTCTGGTCGCCGCTCCCGTCGAGTTCTTCGGCTTCGGAAAGCCGGCCATCATCATCACCTTCGTCTATCTGCTGTTTCCGCTCTCCTTCCTCGCAACCTATATCGCGATCGAGCGGATCAATCCGGCAATGCAGGACGCCGCCGCCGATCTCGGCGCGCGGCCGTGGCGGAAGCTGGTCACGATCACGCTCCCGAACGCGCGTTCCGGTATCGTCGCCGGCTTCGTCTTCGCCTTCATCGGGATGCTGGGAGACTATGCGACACCGCAGTTGATCGGAGGAACCAACGGCACCCTCTACGCGAACTTGATCACGAACCAGTTCGGCTACTCGTTGCAATGGGGCTTTGGCGGCACGCTTGCCGTACTGTTTCTCGTTGCCATCCTGCTGCTCGTGGCGGTGCTCCGGCTAATGGTCGGCGGGGTGGAAGCCGCCGGCGAGTACACCGGCGGATACACGCACCGGCGCGCGCCGGTTCTGTTCGCCTACTCGATCCTGTACCTAATCTCTCTCTATATGCCGCCGGCGTTGCTCGTCTTGTTGGCCTTCAACAGCGCCGATGACAGCGGCCTGCCGTTCATCGGTTTCACCGCGCACTGGTTCGCGCAGGTGCTTCAAAATGACGTGCTCCTCGATGCGCTTTGGACCAGCCTTAAGGTGGCCTTCGCGGCCGTCTTCATCGGGGCCGTGCTCGGCACTCTCGCTGCGGTGCAGATCGTCCGCGTAAGGGGTCGCATGCGCTCTTTCAATCTTGGCATGATCTCGGTGCCCCTGTTCCTGCCGCCACTGGTGCTCGGCCTTGCGATCATCGTCGGCTTGCACGCGCTCGGGATCCAGCGGGGGCTCTGGACGATCATCGCCGGTCACACCATCCTCACGCTTCCCGTAATCACCCTCATGATCCTGGTGCGGCTGGAAGGACTCGACCGGAACCAGGAGACCGCGGCGATGGATCTGGGTGCGCGGCCCTGGCGCGCCTTTCTGACCATCTCGGTGCCACAGGCCCTGCCGGGAATCCTCGCCGGCGTGATGATCGCCTTTGCGATCTCGCTCGATGAATTCATCCTCACCTTTCTCGTGACCGGCTCGCAGCAGACGTTGCCACTCTATATCTTCAGCTCGTTGCGGATCCGGGTGACGCCCGAGCTGAACGCCATCTCGGCATTGATGCTGGGCGCTTCCTTCGCGCTTCTGACCCTCGGCGCGCTGATCGCCGTCGGACGGGAGAGGCTGCGCGGCCGCGCGCGAGGGGCTGTGAAAGTTCCGATCGCTTAGGAGGAGTTGCCTTGAACATGCACAACGATCGACAGCAGGCGATACCGACGCGCCCCGCATTGACCTGCACCGACCTCAGGGTCTGCTACACCAGTCAGAATTTCTACGCGGTGGGCTCTCCGGCGGTCGGCGTCTCGTTCTCGGTCAACCACGGTGAACTCTTCGCGCTGCTCGGCGCGAGCGGCTGCGGGAAGACGACCACGTTGCGTGTCATCGGTGGCTTCGCCGAGCCGACCACCGGACGGATCGAGATCGAGGGCGTCGACGTCACGCGGCGCCAGCCTTATGAGCGCCCTACGAACACGGTGTTCCAGAGCTATGCGTTGTTTCCCCACATGCGCGTCGAAGGGAATGTCGGCTACGGCCTCAAGATGGATGGCGTGCCGGCAGCCGAGCGAGACAAGCGGGTCAGGGAGACGCTCGAGCTCGTCGGCCTCGGTGGGATGGAGCGACGTCGGATCTCGGAATTGTCGGGTGGCCAGCAGCAGCGCGTGGCGCTTGCCCGCGCGCTGGTGAAGCGGCCGTCGGTGCTGCTGCTCGACGAGCCACTCGGCGCGCTCGATCTCAAGGTCCGACGGCAGATGCAGGACGAGTTGGTCCACATCAAGCAATCGACCGGAACGACGCTGATCCATGTCACGCATGATCAGGAGGAAGCCTGTGCGATCGCGGATCGCATCGCGGTCATGAAGGACGGTATGATCGTCCAGATCGATACCCCCGAAGCCCTCTACAGGGCGCCGCGAAATTCCTATGTGGCCGGTTTCATCGACGCCGGGACGATCGTCCGCGGAAGGAATAGCCGCGACGGGAGCTCGATCGAGTTGGCGCATCCCGATATTGTGTTCAGGGGAACGCTGCCTTCATACCTGACCGGGGTGTTGTCGATTGCGGCGATGCTTCCCCGCAATCGGATCAAGATGGGTCTGGCGAACGGCTCGAGCGAAAACCCGAACAGGGTGCGAGGCACCATTGAGCGTCTGGTTTTCACCGGGTCCATCTTCAATGTCCATGTGCGCGTAGGCGGTCAGCTTGAGATTCGAGTGGCGCTCACGATTGAAGAGGCCGCGGAGCTCGGCGAGGAGAACCTTCGTCCTGGCTCGGCGGTCGACCTTCGATGGCGCCCCGAGGATATCGTTTTCGTGGAAGACGTGGATGCCGCTCCAGCCAGCCGCCCGCGCGTCTACACGTGATGCCTGCTTATCCCGGCCGATTGGCTGGCAAGGCCGCGCGGCGCAGTGTTACCGGCGGGAGGTTGCTGGCAACACCACGCCACGCGGCAGCGCCGCTGGCTAGAGCATGACCCGACCATGCTCTAGGCGCTTGTGATCTCGCTGACCTTGACCCAACGCCGTTCCGCGGCCGCGCGCTCCATGGCGTCGCAGACACCTTGGACGGCGAGTCCTTGGCGGAAATCGGGGTCCCAGGGGCCGTTCGGCCAGGCCTGAAGCAGATCCGCGAACTGGTTGACGAAGCTGGAGCCGTAGCCCACGCCCTGGCCGATCGGCCACCAGCTTGCGGCGTAAGGATGGCTGGGATGCTCGGCGCGGATGAGACGCATGCCGTAGAGGTTCGCAGCGTCGCCGCCGTCGCCGTACAGCAGCTCGTTAAGCCGCGCATAGTCGAAGCGGAGCGTCCCCTTCGTCCCGTTGACCTCGATGGTGAAGTCGCAGGGTCGGCGGACGCAGCTGCGCGCCATCTCGAGCACGCCGCGGGAGCCGTTGGCAAAGCGCATCAGCGCGGAGGAGGCGTCGTCGATTGTGACCGACCGGGTAGATCCGGGTTTCTCCGGATCCGCGCGCTCCGGCACGAAGGTAGCCGACTGGGCACTCACCTCGGCGACGTCGCCGACCATCCAGAGCGCCATGTCGATCATGTGGCTTCCGAGATCGGCGATGGTCGTACCGCCCATCTGCCGCTCGAAGCGCCAGTCAAACGGAATCTGGGGATCAACGAACTCGTCGGAGAGCCAGCATCCGCGCCAGAGCTGCACCTTGCCGACCGCGCCTTCGTCGATCATGCGCTTCATCAGCGAGACGGCCGGCAGGCGGCGATAGTTGAAGCCCACCGCGTTCAACACGCCAGCACGCTGCGCGACCTCTACGGCATTCTTGCCTTCGGCGTAGGAGATCGCGAAGGGCTTCTCGCAGAATACCGCCTTGCCCGCGGCGGCGGCGGCGGCGGCGATTTCCGCATGCGTGCCGGGCGGGGTGCAGATGTCGACGATATCGATGTCTTTGCGCTCGATGATGTGGCGCCAGTCGGTGGTAATCTCCTCGACTCCGTAGGCGGATGCTGCCTTTTCCACCAGCTCGCGGCGACGGCCGCTGATCACCTGCAGGCGCGGGCGAACCGGCAGCTCGCGCAGCCGCGGCGCTTCCCGATAGCCATAGGAATGGGCCTTGCCCATCATGCCATAGCCGATGATGCCGATCCGGACCTCCGGTGACTCAGTCATCACCTCTTCTCCCCGTTGTTGTTCAGTATCTGCGAAGCGCGCTCCGCGGCGTCGATCGCCGCGACGGCGTCGAGCGCGCTGGCGCCCTCCGCGGCTGCGCCGCCCACCAAGCGCACGAAGCTCTCCGCCTGAAGCCGCAGCGCATCGAGGAAGGTGGCGTCGGCCGACGGCGGCCAGAGGAAGCGACATTCCTCCGCGTCGGCCGTTCCAAACACCTCGACCTTGCAGACATCGCCCAGAGGGAACCGTCGGCCTAGTGAGACCAGGCCTGTCGTCCCGCCGGACAAGGTGCAGAGCACCTGGGCACTTTCGGCATCGCCGTGGACGGGCGGATCGGAGAGGATCCCGGCGGCGACCGCCTGGATCGCTCCGATCTCCTGGCCGGACAGCCAGCGGATCTGGTCGAATTCATGCACGGCCATGTCCATGAAGATCCCGCCGCTGCGCGAGCGGAAGCTCGCCGGCGGGGGCTGCTGGTCCCATTGATAACAGGCGGCCAGGTAGATTTCGCCCATCTCGCCGGCGACGATGCGCGACTTCAGCTTCCTCAGGCTGGGGACGAAGCGGCGCCAATAGGCGACCTGCAGCGGCACCTTGGCGGCGGCGGCGAGGGCGGCGCCTTCCCGGCCCTGGCTGGAGGTGAGGCCGCAGGGTTTCTCGCAGAGGATGGGAATCCCGGCTGCGGCCAGCTCGGCGATGGCGGCGAGATGCGTGTCGCTCGACGAGGCAATGAGGACGCCGTCGAGGCCGCCCGCCCGCAGCATCCCGGGGAGGTCGGCGTAAACCGAAATTCCCGGCGCCTCGACCGCCGCGCGAGCGGATTCCAGGGGATCGGCGACCGCCACCACCCGAAGGATGTCGCTGGCAGCCAGCGCGCGCAGATGCGTGCGCCCCATGCGGCCGGCCCCCACGAGCCCCACGCGAAAAATCGCCATAGCTCAGCGCTTTCCCAGGATGCGGGAGCGCGAGGCCGCGATATCGGTCGGGTTCTCGCGCGCGCCGCGGGAGACATGGGCAGCGACCACCGCCTCGCAGAGGGCGATGTCCCGGAGTGCGTCCTCGCCTGAGGTCACGGGCGTCCGCCCGGAGGTGATGCAGTCGTGGAAATGAATCAGCTCTTCCTTGAAGCTCTCGGCGTAGGAGACGACCTCCTCGTTGCGCCATGCCCGGGAAGAAAGGGCCTCGCCGCCTTCGTCATGAAGCAGGGTCGGCGCGCTGCGCAGGAACGGCGAGGGGAAGGAGAGGGTGAGGCGCCGGCCCGGCGCGTAGAATGCGAGCTCCATTTCATAGCGGGCAATGCCCGGCAGATCGACCCAGGCGACGATGCATTCCGTCGCGCCGAAGCGCAGCACCGCCGTCAACCCGTTCTCGCGGATATCGGCGAAATCCATCCGATCCGGCTCGCCGAGCACGCCGCGGATCGCGTTGAACTCATGCACCATGCTGTCCAGGAGCACCAGGTGATAGGCCTGGCGGGCCAGCGGCTCCGCCTCGCCGATCGCCGCATGAATGCGGGCCTGGTTGTCGGCTTGGAAAGCCGCGGCAAGCTCGGGCGCGATGCCGGACGACTTGTGCATCCGGTAGTGTGCGACATAGGGCTGCAACGGCGCTTCCAGCGTCGTCACGCGCAGCAGCCGGAGGTCTTTGACGCCCCGCATCTCGTCGCAGAGGCGCCGATAGGCCGGATCGTACCGCTTGTTGTAGCCGACCATCAACGTAACGCCGGCGCGATCGGCCGCCGCGATCATCTCGTGGCCTTCGGCGACCGAAAAGCACATCGGCTTCTCGATCAGCATGTGCTTGCCCGCATCGGCGGCCGCGATGGCGATCGGCGCATGGCTGCCGGAGGTCAGGATCAGCACCGCATCGAGCGGAGAGGCAATCAGGTCCTGCCACCGGGTGAAAGTGTGGGGTACCCCGTAATCGCTGGCGCAGGCGCGGCTCAGCTCCTCCGAAACGTCGCAGAGGGCCGCGATCTCGAACCGATCGGCCAGCTCGCGGAGGTAATGCAGGTGCATGACCTGGGCGATAAGTCCACAACCGATCACTCCGACTCTGACCCTCCCAGGCATCGATACCGTCCTTATTGGATCTATTTTGTGGAACGTTCCAAAATATTAGCGATCAGCGGCTTGGCTTGTCAAGCGACGCTGGTCTGAAGGGGTGCTACTTCGCGGGGCGGGCGGTCGAGCCGCGGACGATCAGGCGGCAGCTCACGGTCTGGCGGATGGGGTCGCCGCTCAACGCGCCTTCGATTCGGCCCGCCAGGGTGTCGACGGAGAGGCGGGCCAGCATCTCCTTCGGCTGGGCGATGGTGGTCAGGTTGATGCGGGCGAGGCCGGCCATCATCACGTCGTCGAACCCGACGACCGAGAGTTTGCGTGGTATCGGGATTCCCAGATGGTCGGCGCAGTCGAGCAGGTCGATCGCGCC
>DASYDA010000525.1:0-3891 GCA_036499865.1 Dongiaceae bacterium
GCTCCCCGATGGCGAGATCCTGCGCGCCGCCGACAGCCTCTGCCTCACCCAGCACACCTTCTGGGCGATGAACGGACAGACCTGGCCCTCGACCGAAGAGGCCCATCTGCCGGCGCCGCTCGGGCAGTTCAAGCGTGGCGACACGATCATGATCGAGATCATCAACGGGACGCCGCATCCGCATCCCATTCATCTCCACGGCCACACCTTCAAGGTGCTGAGTTCCAACAAGCGCAAGGTGATGTCGCATTTCGCCGACACCACGCTGGTCAACCCGAACGAGCGATTGAAGGTCGCCTTCGTGGCCGACAATCCCGGCGACTGGATGGCCCACTGCCATATCATCGAGCATCAGGAGACCGGTATGATGGGATATGTCCGGGTCGCCTGAGTCTTTGCCGATGATCCTGCGCCTCTCGATCCTCGTTCTCAGCGCCGCGATGGTTATGATCCTGACCGGGATCGAAGCGTCGCGCGCCGAACCCGTGGCCGCGGTGGTTCGGGACCCGGGTCTGGGAAAGGGCATGCAGGACCTCGATTTCGAAGTCGGCCGCGCCTTGTTCGAGCAGCAATGGGTATCGGCGCCCTCCTCCACCCAGGCGACCGACGGACTGGGGCCGCTCTTCAACGCGCGATCCTGCCATAGCTGCCATGCCGGCGGCGGTCGCGGCATTCCCTTCGACCAGAACGGCGCGCTGACGCCCTCACTCCTGGTAAAGCTGGGCATGCATGGCTCCGCCATGGGCGATCCCATCTATGGACGGCAAATCCAGACGAATGCCGTGCCCGGCCTGAATGCCGAGGCCAAGGTGGAAGTGAGCTTCGCGCATCACACGGTCACGCTGGCCGATGGCAGCGAGGTCGATCTGGAGAAACCGATCCTGCATCTCGCCGATTTCGCCTTCGGGCCTTTGGCGACGGATACGCAGCTCAGCCCCCGCTTGGCGACCGCCATCAACGGCATTGGCTTGCTGGAACGCATTCCCGATGCGGAGATCCTCGAGCGGACCAAGGAGGCCGTTAACGGTGTCTCCGGCCGCCCCAACTGGATCGTCGATCCAGCAACCGGCAAACGCGCCTTGGGTCGGTTCGGCTGGAAGGCGAGCGAGGCCAGCCTGGAGACGCAAGACGCCAAGGCGCTCGACCTCGATATCGGCCTTTCCAATCCGCTCTACCGCGATGCCTATGGCGATTGCACCAAGGCGGAGACGGCCTGCCTCAAAATGCCGAACGGCGCTTCGCCGCAATTCGAAAACCTGGAAGTGCCCTCGGTTTTGATGAATCTCATCGATCGCTTCGTGCGGGAGGCCGTGCTGCCGAAACCCAAGCCTGCCGATGTTTCCGGTCTCGACCAGGGCAAGACCGTGTTCGCATCCGCCGGCTGCGAGGCCTGCCATCGCGCGCAGTTCCATCTGCCGGCTTCCGGCAAGCTGGCGGCGCGGGACATCGCGCCCTATTCCGACCTGCTGCTGCACGACATGGGGACGGATCTCGCGGATCATGTCGGCGAAGGCGCGGCCTCGGGAAAGGAGTGGCGCACGGCGCCGCTCTGGGGCGTCGGCACGGCGATGCAGCGACCGGGTGCGGGATTGATGCATGACGGGCGGGCGCGCACTATCCTGGAGGCCATTCTCTGGCATGACGGAGAGGCCGCGACAGCCAGGCGCAAGGTTGAGGCTTTATCGCCGGCCGATCGGCAGGCGTTGATTGATTTTGTCGGATCGCTTTGAAGGAATTGACACCATGATGAAAGGCTTCGTCAGCCGCATCGCCCTCCTCGCCTCCTGGCTCGGCGTCTTCGCCGCGCCGGCGCAGGCGGCGGATTTCGCGGGCTTCAACCAGAGTTATGGCCGCGAGATCGTGCTCCCTGCCTTCAAGGCTCTGGCGGAGCAGACCGGCGGCCTGTCGAAGGCGGCGGACGGCTTCGCCGCCAAGCCGAGCCAGGACGGGTTCAACGCGCTGCGCACGGCTTTCGACGCGGTCTCCGATTCCTGGATGCAGGCGGAATTCTTCCGGTTAGGCCCGCTCGGCGACCAGCAGCGCAGCGACCGCTTCGAATACTGGCCGGAGAAGCGCAACATCACCGACCGGCAGCTCACCGCCCTTCTCGCGGCACCGACCGCGGATGCGCTGCAGCAGAAGAACTTCGCGCAGGCCAGCGTGGCCGTGCAGGGCCTGCCCGCATTGGAGCGCCTGCTCTACGGCGACAGCTCGCGGCAGACGCTTTCCGCCGGTCCGGAGCAGAAGGCCCGCGCCGCCGTCATCAAGGCGATCGCGCACAATCTCGATGCGCTTGCTCATGAGATCACCGCGGATTGGGAAAAAGTACTGGCCGATCCCAAGACGGCGACGGCGCCCTTTTCCCAGGATGCCACCGAAGCGGCGGCGCAATTCTATGCCGGGCTGATGACCGGCATGCAGATCGTCACCACGCAGAAACTCGCCGGCCCGCGCGGCACCACCATCGACAAGGCGAAGCCGAAGACGGCGGAACAATGGCGCTCCGGTCGCTCGCTGAAGAACATCAAGCTCAATCTCGAAACCGCTCGCAAGGCCGTGCTCGACGCGCACGGCTTCGCGATGCTACTGGGCAGCGGCAATGACGCGCTCAAGGAGGAAATCTCCAAGGCCTTCGATGCCGCGGATGCCGCGGCCGCGGCCGCGCCGGAACCCATGGATGCCGCCGTGGCCGATGCCGAGGGCCGCAAGAAAGTGGGCGCGCTGCTGGTCGCGGTCAATCAGCTCGTGGACGTGCTGAAACAGAAAGCGGCGCCCGCCATGGGCATCTCCCTCGGCTTCAACGAGATGGACGGTGATGGTTCTTAAGCGCCTCTTCGGCGGCGCGCGGAAGACCCGGCCGTACTATTTCAGCGCCTGCAACCTGAAGTCCGGAGACCAGGGCTATGGCGCGGCCGGATTGGATGCCGATGGCGGCATCCTGTGGCGGACGGCCATGCCGGCGCGCGGCCATTCCATCGTGCTGAGCGATGACGGCAGCCTCGCCGCCATGGTGGATCGCAAACCCGGCAAGGCGATCGCGCTCTGCGAACCGGAGACCGGAAAGCTGAAGCATCGCTTCGCGGCGGCGCCGGGCCACACTTTCGACGGCCACGCGGTTTTCAGCAGCGATGGCGGCAAGCTCTATGCGACCGAAAGCGCCGATGGCGGCCAGCAGGGACGGATCGCGATCTTCTCCGTGTCGGAAGTGACGCGGATTGGGGAGTGTTCCTCCCATGGCATCGAACCGCATGAATTGATCTGGTTGGAGCCGGATCGGCTGCTCGCCATCGGCAATGGCGGCATTCGCGACAAGCTCGCGATGGAAGCGGAAATCGAATCCAGCCTGGTGATTCTCGACGCTGGAACGGGCGCGGCGCAATCGCGATCCGTTCTGGATGAGGACCTCATCTCCCTTTCGATCCGCCACCTCGCCTTGACGGCAACCGGCGAGATCCTCTTCGCCATGCAGGACCAGGATGCCGCCACCGATTGGCGCCCGATGGCGGGATTGCTGACCAAGGCCGGCAAGATCGAATTCCTCGACATGCCGATCGAAGCCCTGACGCGGTTGCGCGGCTATTGCGGCAGCGCGGCGGTGGATTCATCCAGTGCTTACGCCGCTGTCACCTCGCCGCATGGCGGCGTGGCGGCGTTCTGGCATATTCCCAACCGGCGCTTTCTAGGGTTGGCGGAATTGCGGGACGGCTGCGGCATCGCCGCCGCGCCGAATGCCGGCGGCTTCGCCTTCACCGCCGGCAGCGGCACGCGCCTGCTGGTCGCCGCCTCGGAAAGCGGCGTTACCTCACGCATCCTGGAACGGCCGACCGATCCTTTTCCGCAATGGGACAATCACCTGACCGCCTATAGACCTCAATAACCGCGCGCGGGATC
>DASYDA010000526.1:0-7182 GCA_036499865.1 Dongiaceae bacterium
CGAGTGATAGGGGGCGTCCGCCCCGATCCGCAAATGGCCCCGCTTCAGCCCCTTGGCGGCGGTCAGGACCTGTTCGGCCTCGATTTCCAGGTTGAACAGCCGCCAGGTGATCTCCAGAAGCTGGCGCCCGATATCGGTCACTTCGATCTTCCGGCGCCGCCGATCGAAGAGGTGCACGCCATAGCGCTCCTCCAGGGCTCGGACCTGCCCCGAGAGGGTCGGCTGGGTGACATTCAGGTTGGCGGCCGCCTTGGTGAAACTGCCTTCGGTCGCCACCGCATGAAAGGCCCGGAGCTGGCTCTGACTTATAGACATGCTCGCCTATAGGTTTGATCTATGTGTCATATAACGTTTAACGATTTGATTTATAGTATGGCGAGGCCGGATAATCCAGGCCTCGCCACCCTTAAGGATCGCACATGTCGCACGACCCCTGGCTTCTCACTCCCGGCCCGCTGACCACCTCGGCAACGGTGAAGGAGGCCATGCTGCACGATTGGGGCTCCCGCGATGCCGGCTTCATCGCTCTCAACAACCGGATGCGGGAACGCCTGGTGGCGCTGATCGGAGGCGGGAAGGATTTCACCACTGTTCCGATGCAGGGCAGCGGCACTTTCGCGGTCGAAGCCATGCTGACGAGCTTCGTGGGTCCCAAGGAAAAGCTGCTGATCCTGATCAACGGCGCCTATGGCAAGCGCATGGCGAAGATCTGCGACTATGCCCGCCGCGCCTATGCGATCCTGGAATGGCCGGAGGATCAGCCGGTCGATCCCGCGCAAGTCCGCCAGGCTTTGGCCGATGACGCCGCGATCACCCATGTGACGGTGGTGCATTGCGAGACCACGTCCGGCATCCTCAACCCGATCGCCGAAGTGGCACAGGTGGTGGCCGCTGCCGGCCGGAAGCTGATAATCGATTCCATGAGCGCCTTCGGCGCGCTGCCGCTGGAAGCAAAGAGCATCGCTTTTGATGCCGTGGCCGCGTCGTCGAACAAATGCATCGAGGGTGTGCCAGGGCTCGGTTTCGTGCTGTGCCGCGTTTCCGCGCTTGAAAAGACCAAGGGCAATGCGGGATCGCTGGTGCTGGATCTCTTCGAGCAGTGGCAGAACCTCGAAAAGACCAACCAATACCGCTTCACCCCGCCCATCCACTGCATTGCCGCCTTCGACCGGGCGCTGACCGAACATGAGGAGGAGGGCGGTGTTGCGGGTCGGGGCGGGCGCTATCGCAACAACCATCGGATCCTGATCGAGGGCATGCGGGCGCTCGGCTTTGAAACGCTGCTGCCGGACCGGCTGCAGGCACCAATTATCGTGACCTTCCATATGCCCGCCGATCCGAAATTCGTCTTCGACACCTTCTATGATGGGCTGCGCGATCGGGGCTTCGTAATTTACCCGGGTAAATTAACGGTTGCCGATAGCTTCCGCATCGGCTGCATCGGCCGCTTGGGCGAGGCGGAGATGAAGGCTTTCCTCGTGGCTGCCAAGGACGTGATGAAAGAGCTGGGCGTCGCTTCCGGCCGGCCGCACAGCCGGGCCGCAGAATAGGGTAGAAATTATGAAATCCGTTACGGTGAACGATAAGACTTATGCTTGGCCGGCGCGGCCTCTGGTCGTCGTCTGCGTCGATGGCTGCGAGCCTGACTATCTCACCCAAGCGGTTGCCGCCGGTGCGATGCCCTGGCTGGCCAAGGCGCTTGCGACCGGCACGAACCTCATCGGTGATTGTGTGGTGCCGAGCTTCACCAACCCGAACAACCTCTCGATCGTCACCGGCGCGCCGCCTTCGGTGCACGGCATCTGCGGAAACTATCTCTTCGACCGCGAGAGCGGCAAAGAGGTGATGATGAACGATCCCAAGTTCCTGCGTGCGCCGACGATTCTAGCCGCCTTCGCCGAGGCCGGGGCCAAGGTGGTGGTGGTGACCGCGAAAGACAAGCTGCGGCTGCTGCTCGGCAAAGGGATGAAGGGTATTTGTTTTTCCGCCGAGAAGGCCGACCAGGCGACCGAAGCCGAGCACGGCATCACCCATGTGTTGGAATTCGTCGGCAAGCCGCTGCCTTCGGTTTATAGCGCGGATCTCAGCGAGTTCGTGTTCGCCGCCGGCGCTAAGCTGCTGCGCAGCAAACGGCCGGATGTGATGTATCTCTCGACCACCGATTACATCCAGCACAAATACGCGCCGGGCGACGATGTCGCCAATGATTTCTACCGCATGATGGATGGCTATCTCGCCGAGATGGATGCGCTCGGCGCGGAGATCGTGCTGACCGCCGATCATGGCATGAATGACAAATACGGCGCCGATCTGAAGCCGCAAGTGATCTATCTTCAGGATGTGCTGGATGGATGGATGGGCGCCGGCAAGGCGCGGGTGATCCTGCCCATCACCGATCCTTACGTGGTGCATCACGGCGCGCTGGGTTCCTTCGCCACCGTCTATCTGCCGGAAGCCGACGATCAACCTGGCATCATCGCGCGCATCGCCGCGCTGCCGGGTATTGAGCTGGCGGTGGACCGGGCGACCGGCTGCCGGCGCTTCGAACTGCCGGAGGACCGGCTGGGCGACGTCATCGTGGTTTCCGGCAAAAACTTCGCCATCGGCACTTCTGTTTCAAAGCATGATCTCTCCGGGCTGACGCGGCCGTTGCGGTCCCATGGCGGCATGACGGAACAGAAGGTGCCGGTGATCCTGAACCGGAAGATCAAGGCGCTGCCGCAGGGCTATCGGGTGCGGAATTTCAGCGCTTTCGATCTCGCCCTGAACTATGCCGTCGGCGAAGCCAAATTCGACAAAGCCGTATAGGACGAATGAACATGGGCGTTATCCGCCAGGAAAAGATGCGCGTCGCCGGTGCGTTCGGCACCGCCGAGCGCAGTTTCGAAGTCCGCAATCCCTACACCGGCAAGGTGGTGGGAACCTGCCCGAAGGCCAGCGTCGAGGACATCCGGCAGGCTTTTGTCGTGGCGAAGAATTACAAGGCCACACTGTCCCGCGCCGACCGCAGCGCGATCCTGCATAAGACGGCGGAGATCCTGGTCAGCCACCGGCAGCAGATCGCCGAATTGATCACGGCGGAATCCGGCCTTTCGCTGAAGGACACACTCTACGAGGTCGGCCGCGCCTATGACGTGTTTCATCTCGCGGGCAATATCGTAATCAAGGACGACGGCGAAATCTTCTCCTGCGATATCACCCCGCACGGCAAGAAGCGCCGCATCTATACCCAGCGCGATCCGCTGCTGGGCGCGATTTCGGCGATCACGCCCTTCAACCACCCGCTGAACCAGGTCGCGCATAAGGTGGCGCCGTCGATCGCCACCAACAACCGCATGGTGCTGAAGCCAAGCGAGAAGACCCCGCTATCGGCGCTGATGCTGGCCGACGTGCTCTATGAGGCCGGTCTGCCGCGCGAGATGTTCCAAGTGGTGACCGGCGATCCCAAGGAGATCGCCGATACGCTGATCACCGATCCCAACGTCGATCTCATCACCTTCACCGGTGGCGTCTCGGTCGGCAAATACATCTCCCAGAACATGGGCTATCGCCGGGCCGTGCTGGAACTGGGCGGCAACGATCCGCTGATCGTGATGGAGGATGCAGATCTCGAAGAAGCGTCCACCTTGGCGGTGGCGGGCTCCTACAAGAATTCCGGCCAGCGCTGCACGGCAGTGAAGAGGATGATCGTGCATGAGGCCGTCGCCGATCGCTTCGTCGAGCTGTTGCTCACCAAAACCAAGCAGATCAAATACGGCGACCCCTCCGATCCCGAGACCGACATGGGAACCGTGATCGACGAAGCCGCCGCGATCTATTGCGAAGAAGCGGTGAATGAAGCGGTGGGGCAGGGCGCCAAGCTGCTCTACGGGAATATCCGCAAGGGTGCGCTCTATTCGCCGACCGTGGTCGATCACGTGCCCTTCGATTGCCGCCTGGTGCGGGTGGAGACCTTCGGGCCGGTTTCGCCGGTGATCCGCGTCAAGGATATCGATGAAGCGATCCGGGTTTCGAACTCGACGGCTTACGGTCTCTCCTCGGGCATTTGCACCAACCGGCTCGACTACGTCACGCGCTTCGTCCGCGAGCTTGAGGTCGGGACGGTCAATGTCCGCGAAGTGCCGGGCTACCGGATCGAGATGTCGCCTTTCGGCGGGATCAAGGATTCCGGCCTCGGCTACAAGGAAGGCGTGATCGAGGCGATGAAGTGCTTCACCAATGTGAAGACCTATTCGCTGCCCTGGGGCTGATGGTACGCTGAAGCATGGCGAATCCGTCGCGTGAACCCGAAGCCGCCGAGATCCATCCTGAAGGCGTGACTCTGCGCTGGGATGATGGTTCGGCATCCGCTTTGCCGACCTTCTGGTTGCGCGACAATTGTCGTTGCGGCCAATGCCGTCATCCGGGCAATGGCCAGAAGCTCTATGAGATCGTCGATCTTCCGGCGGATTTATCGGTACGCGAAGTCGGTGTAGGTCCCGATCATGTGCTGAGCGTAGCCTGGTCCGATGGCCATCGCTCAGAATTCGCCGGGGACTGGCTGCGGAATCACGATCTCTCCACGGCGTCCAGGGCGGAACGCCAGCCGGACTGCGAGCTTTGGGGCGCCGAGATCGGCAATAACCTGCCGACCGGAGATTGGCCAGAAATGCTCGCCGATCCCAGGAAAGAGCTGGAATGGCTCGAGCGTTACACCGCGCTTGGCTTTGGCTTGCTGAAAAATGTGTCGATCGAGCCCGGCATGGTCGCCGAGGTTGGGGACCGGCTGGGCTTCGTCCGGGTGACGAATTACGGTCGATTGTTCGACGTGATCTCGGTGCCGAATCCGACCAATCTCGCCTTCACGGCGGTGGGGCTGGGCGTTCATTCCGACAACCCTTATCGGCATCCCTCGCCGGGGGTGCAGCTGCTGCATTGTCTGGAAGCGGAAGCGCCGGGCGGCGATACGCTGCTGGTGGACGGGTTCGCCGCGGCCGAACTGCTGCGCATGGAGGATTCCGACGCCTTTGGGCTGCTATCGACCGTTCCGATGCGCTTCCGCTTCGCGGATGCCAAAGCCGAATTGACGGCCAAGCAGACGCTGATTTCGATCGATATGGACGGCATGGTGACCGCCGTCCATTTCAACAACCGTTCCGCCGACTGGCTGGACGCTCCGGCGGACGTCGCCGGACGGTGGTATGCCGCCTATCGAAAATTCGCCCAAATCCTGAAGCGCCCCGAACGCGAACTGATCTTCCGCCTGGGCGCCGGCGATTGCGTGGTGATGCAGAACGACCGTGCGCTGCATGGGAGAACCGTTTTCGATCCCAGCCTCGGCCGGCGCCATCTCCAAGGTTGCTACATCGATCGCGACGGGATCGAGAGCCGTCGTCTGGTTCTGCGCCGGAGCGGCGTCAGTGAAAAGGTTCAAGCAGGATGAATGCGCTGCAGGAAATCCGCGAAGCCTTCGCGCGGCGTGGCCATGAGGGCTATGGCGAGGGTGTGACGCAGCTCGAGCATGCGCTGCAATGCGCGGTCTTCGCCGAGCGCGCCGGCGCGCCGGAATCGCTGATCGTCGCCTGCCTGCTGCACGATATCGGGCATATGCTGCACGATCTCCCCGAAGACGTCGCGGATAGCGGTGTGGATACGCAGCACGAATCCCTGGGCTCGGCTTGGCTCTCCCAGCATTTCGGCCCCGAGGTGAGCGAGCCGGTGCGGCTGCATGTGGCGGCGAAGCGTTATCTCTCCGCGACGGAGCCTGCCTATCTCGACATTCTTTCCGAAGCGTCGAAACTGTCGCTTCGTCTGCAGGGCGGGCCGATGGGGCCTGCCGAATCCGCTGCTTTCGATCAGGAGCGCTTCGGCAAGGAAGCCGTGCAACTGCGCCGCTGGGACGATGAGGGCAAGATCGTCGGCATGACGACGCCCGATATTGCGCATTTCGAGCCCGCGATCGGTCGGCATCTTCGCCGCTAAGCAGCACTATCTCCTAAGGTTTTCGGAACGGACCGGCCGGGGGCCGGTTCTTTTTCATGGGCGTATGTCGACGCCGCCTGAGTCGCGTAACGACAGGAGGGTAGAGCCATGATGGATGATCCGAAAATCGGACCGGGTGATGCGGTTTCCGAAGTCGTCCCAGTCCAGGATGCTCGCGCTGCCGAGAAAACCGGACGGGTGCGCGTGATCCTGATTGTTTCGTTCGCTCTGGCCGTGATCTGTCTGGGGGCGATCGTGATCGGTTTCGCCGGCGGCGCCTAGGCTGCTTTTGCACAAGCGGGGCAGAGGCCCTGCAGTTCGATCGTGAAGCGGCTGACCGTGAAGCCGGCCTCGGCCGCGCTCTTCTTCACGGCATGGGCGATGCCTCGATCCTGAATCTCGACCGCGCTTCCGCAATCGGTACAGATCAGGAACTGGCTGACATGGCGGTCTTCCGGGTGATCGCAGCCGACAAAGGCGTTCAGGCTTTCGATCCGGTGGATTAACCCCTGTTCCATGAGGAAATCGAGGGCGCGGTACACGGTCGGCGGAGCGGCGCCTTTGCTGCCCTCACGGAGGCTATCGAGGATCGCATAGGCCCCGACGGGCCTATGGCCGTTCCAGACCAGTTCCAGCACCCGACGGCGGATCGGTGTCAGCCTTGTCCCGCGTTTGCTGCACACCGCCTCGGCCATTTCCAGCGCATCGGCGATGCAGCGGGCATGGTCGTGGGGTGTATGGGTGAGAACAGGACTGAGGTCCAAGGCCAACTCCTTGCAATGGTTCAAATGATAGCTGGCTTTGCAAGCTTTCGCGATGCCGGATCGGCATAGCTGGAGCGCACGGTTTAATTCACACAGAAGTGTGGAATAATTAAATTTGTGGGGAATAACCTTGACGGCGAGGGGTTTCGTTACGTAATTGAGAGAACAGGAAAACTTGCGGCTTCACCGGTTTATCACAGCAGTAGTGTAGAATAAGTAAAATGGATTCCTTTCCGATTTTCATGAGATTGCAAGGCCGCGATGTGCTGGTCGTCGGAACCGGCCAGATGGCGGACGCCAAGCGACGATTGCTGGCGGCTGCCGGTGCGAAGGTCACAGTTGCCGCGGCGCTCCCGGCTTCGCTCGCAGCCTATGCGCTGGTGTTTGGCGCGAGTGGCGCCGATGCAGCCGACCGCGCGATTTCCGAAGCGGCGCGGTCGCAGGGCATTCCCGTCAA